>JAOXSF010000191.1 GCA_025800125.1 Marinobacterium sp. | reverse complement strand
CGCACTGGAAGTACGGGGCTTGTCGCGCATTCCGGTCACTATCAACCCTCCGGTTGATTACCTCTGCCTCTACAATCCGCTGCAATAGAGCCTATGACGTCGCACCTGTCTGCGCGTTTTCAATAAGAAGAATGCAGAGGTTCCTACAGCAATGAAAAAGATAATAAAAACCCTCGCCATCACCGCTCTGGCGACAGCGCCGGTATTCAGCTCATTTGCAGCGGCAGCAGATTATCCGTCCCGTCCGGTGAAGTTTGTAGTGCCATGGCCGCCGGGTGATCTGGAAGATGTACTGACCCGACTGATCGCCGAAGAAATGGCCCGCGAAACAGGTAAGCCAGCAACCGTTATCAACAAGCCCGGCGGTGGCGGCGTACTGGGAGCATCTGCGGTATCCCGTGCCCGCGCTGATGGCCTGATGATTGGTTCCTTTGTTGCAGACCTGCTGACCACGCACCTGCTGTCTGGCAACGCTCCTTACAAAAAAGGCACTTTCGAGCCTGTCGGCATTTTTCTGGACTACCCGTTTGTTATCGCAACCCGTGCCGATGCGCCTTACAACAACCTGAAAGAGCTGGCAGATTACACCCGGAACAACAAAGTATCGCTGGGTCACTTTGGCTACCAGCAGCTGCCAACGGCCATCACCTTTAAGGCCGCAGACACAATGAATATCAAATTTGCTTCAGACGCGCCGTTTGATGCCAATGACTGTTCTACGCTGGCCAACGGCGATGCTGATGTCGTAAATACCACCACACAGCAGATTCTGGCCTGTCTGAAATCGGGCGATGTAAAACTGCTGGCCTCCATGACCCACGAACGCCTGAGCATCGCTCCAGACGTACCAACCTTGCAGGAAGAAACCGGCATCAGCCAGACCACCTGGAATGGCCTGTTCGTCAAGAAAGGCACACCAGAGGCGATTAAACAGAAGATTGCCGCCATTGCTGAAAAAGCCCTGCAATCCGCTAAAGCACAGCAGCTCAGCGACAATACTGGCGCAGGCGTTTTCTGGATCTCTGGCAAGCAGGCAGAACAGATTGTTGCGGACGACTACAACGCAGCAAAAGAACTGCTCAGCTATATGAAAAAATGATCCCTCGGCCCTGCCCTGAAGGGCAGGGCCGCGGTTTACTGCGAGAATCTGCATGATGAATGCCGAACACCCTCCCCAGGCCCAGGCCACACCGCATCTGAATTCACAGGAACCCGAGTCCCCTGTACAACAGGCCGTCAGCCAGCAGTCGCTAACGGAAGACGCGTACGATGAAGCCCCCAGCCCTGCCGTTTACTGGGGCATTCTGGCAGCGGGCATCACCCTGTTGCTGTTGCTGCCCGACGAAGCCAGCTGGGTAGACACCCGCCGAGGCTGGTTTACCCAGCCTATGACAGGCTCGGCATTGGGGCTAAGTATCATGACACTGTTTGCAGGCTGGCGCGTAATAACTGGCTACCGCAACTGGCATCCCAACCGCCAGCTAATGGACGAACTGATGAACGCGGTCAGCGGCTACCGGGTCGCGTTACTGTCCAGTGTGTTGTTCTTTTTCTATATCAACAGTCTGGATGTGATCGGTTTTGTACCGGCCTCATTACTGTTTGTAACCACCCTGCTATGGCTGTCGCGGTTGCTGAACCGGCTCTGGTTTCTCGCGGCACTGGGCACCTTAACCGCACTGGTACTGATTTTCCGGGTAGGTCTGAGCCTCTGGTTACCGGATGTCTGGCTTTATGAACAACTGCCGGTGCAATGGGCAGACTTTGCCAACCAGTATCTTTAATCATCCGTGCTTTCAAATAACCCGGGCTTGTCAACAATCAGGCCATGACGCATTGCGTGTAACGGGCACATGTCTTGTAACAGGCGAATGTCCTGTAACAAACAGCCTGTAACAAACAGCCTGTAACAAACGGCTTGTAGCAAATGGCTTGTAGCAAACGGCTTGTAGCAAACAGCCCGCAACAAACAGCCTGTAACACCTGGCTTGTAATAAACAGCTTGTAATAAACAGGAGGCTGCACTTATGGACATTCTGCTGTCCGGATTTTCCGAAGTTGCCACCAGCAGCGTACTACTGGCCATTCTGATTGGTGCGCTGATTGGCGTAACCATCGGCTCTATTCCCGGGCTGGAGCCCGCTGGCGTTATCGCCATTCTGCTACCGCTGAGTTTCTCGATGGAACCGCTGGCGGGCGTGATGCTGCTGGTCGGTGTCTATGGTGGTGCCTGGTATGGCGGCGCTATACCCGCCATTCTGATGAATACCCCCGGCACTCCCGTAGCAGTGTTAACCACCTATGACGGCTATCCGATGGCCCAGCGCGGCGAAGGCAAACGGGCACTGTCAATCGCCTACACCGCATCATTTGTTGGCGGCATTATCAGCGTTACCTCACTGGTACTGCTGGCACCGTCACTGGCCAAGGTTGCCCAGCAGTTCGGTTCTGCCGAGTTTGCCATGCTGGCCGCACTGGGGATGATTTTTGTCGTACTGGCACACCGTAAGCATGTGGTTGAAGCGGCGATGATGCTGGGGTTTGGTATCTTCCTGGGCACCATCGGCATTGACCGCTCTTATAGCAGTCAGGTTTACACCTTTGAACAGGAATGGCTGCTCGGTGGTATTCCTCTGGTACCTGCGGTTATCGGCCTGTTTGCGATGTCGCAGGCCTTTGTACTGCTGTCCCAACGTGGCAATGATGCCCAGGTGA
>JAOXSF010000180.1 GCA_025800125.1 Marinobacterium sp. | reverse complement strand
CTACCAGCAGTTGCGGATCAGCCAGAAAGGCACCGTTGGCAATAATCAGGCTTACATGGTAGCGGCCTCTAGCCTGAAAGATGGTGGCTGGCGCGACCATACCGCCCGTGACCGTCAGGAGCTACTGGCCAAACATCTGTGGCAGCTGGACGACGATAACAGCCTGAAAACCGTACTGCAGCTGTCACGGCTGGATGATGAGTCGGCGTCTTCACTGCTGGAAAATCAGTACCGTACAGATCCCACCGATAACGGCCTGAGCGACCAGGTGCTGGCGATCAACCCACACCGTAACAGTGACTTTGCCCGCCTGAGTGTTGAATGGCAGCACCGTATCAATGACCGGCTGAGCTTCAGCAGCATCCCCTATGCCCGCTACAGCACCAATGATTATGTCGCCACCTGGCGCTCCTACACGCCCATCGGTGAAACCAGCATTCGTACCCTGGGCGTGCTGAACAAACTGGACTACCGCCATGACGATGGCAGCACCACCCTGGTGGGTCTGGACCTGGAGCGCAGCGAATCCGACAGCCTGAGCTACCAGCCATTTACCGTTACCACCAGCGGCTGGTCCAGCAATACCTACCCGCAGGGCTTTGTCTACAGCGACAGCACCATCGAATATCAGAATCTGTCCCCCTGGTTACAGCATAACTGGCTGATGAATGAGCAGCTGAGCCTGCAGCTGGGCCTGCGCTATGACTACCACCGTTTCGAGCTGGACAACCAACTGGCAGAGACCGATGACGACGGTTTCGGCAACCGCCAGCTGGCCGACCGTAGCGACAGCTTCAACAGCTTCAGTCCAAAACTGGCGCTGAGCTACGCCCTGACTGAAGAGAGCACGGTTTATGGTCGCGTGGCTCAGGCCTGCCGTCTGCCATCTGCCAGCTCGCTGTACAGCCTCAAGAGTGGTGACAGCAAGAGCCTGGCCGGGGGAGTGGAAGAAGAAACCTCAACCACCTATGAAGTAGGTTACAAGCTGGCTAAGGACGCTCTGCAACTGAGCCTGGCTCTGTACCAGATGAATATCGATGATGCCATTGTCAGCGCCTACGACAGCGCCGGAGACCACTATCGTACCAATGCTGGTGAAACCCGCCATCGCGGGCTGGAGATCGAACTGGGCTACCGCCTCAGTAACGACTGGAAGCTGCAACTGGCACTGAGTGAATCCCGCCATGAATTTATCGACTACGTGAACGGCAGTACCGACTACTCTGGTAACGATATGAAGATGGCCCCGGAAACCAAAGGCAACCTGGCGCTGAACTGGACCCCGCAGGCGATTACCGGGCTGACCACTCAACTGCAACTGGAATACTTCGGCAGCTACTGGATGGATGATGACAACAGCCGTCGCGCCGACAGCTACAGTGTGGTGAACCTCAAAGCCCGCTACGACGCCAACGAACAGTGGAGCCTGTTTGCCCGCATCGACAATCTGCTGGACGAAGAATACGCCACTCAGCAGGAAATCCGTTACGGCAAAGCGCGCTTCTACCCCGGCAAACCACTGACCGTAAATGCCGGTGTGCGCTATCGCTGGTAACAGCAGCGCCAGCAGCCAGCGCGAGTGAGAAATAACAACAGGCACTGACAAGAAAAACAAAACCCCGTCACCTTTCGGCTGACGGGGTTTTTATTTTGCAGTATAGCTGGCCTGAAAACTGTCGCAGATACAGACAGTTTCAGGTTGCTATCAGCACTCGCTGATCAGGCTTTAGGGCCTGCTGCGATGATCGTTTCAGATACGCCACTGAACTTCTCGAAGTTATTGACGAACTGGCCGATCAGATCTTTAGCAGTCTCATCATAAGACGCTTTGTCTGCCCAGGTATCACGTGGGTTCAGCAGATTGGAGTCAACGCCTGGTACTGCAACAGGTACAGTCAGGTTGATACCTTCCAGATGCTGAGTTTCAACGTCTTTCAGCGCACCGCTCTGGATCGCGGAAATAATGCCGCGAGTGGTCGGGATGCTGAAACGTTCACCCGTGCCGTAAGCACCGCCAGTCCAGCCAGTGTTTACCAGGTAAACCTGAGAACCGAACTCTTCGATACGCTTCATCAGCAGCTCAGCGTATACAGCTGCCGGACGTGGGAAGAATGGCGCACCGAAGCAGGTAGAGAAGGTAGACTTGATGCCACCACCAGAACCCATTTCAGTAGAACCTACCAGCGCGGTGTAACCGGACAGGAAGTGGTACGCCGCCGCTTCTTTAGACAGGATAGACACGGGTGGCAGTACGCCAGTCAGGTCACAGGTCAGGAATACGATCGCCTGCGGCTCGCCACCCATGTTGGTGTCAGAACGTTTTTCAACGTGCAGCAGCGGGTATGCACAACGGCCGTTTTCAGTCAGGCTGGTGTCGTCGTAGTCAGCGGTACGGTTTTCGTCCAGTACCACGTTCTCCACAATCGCGCCGAAACGGATCGCGTCCCAGATGATTGGCTCGTTCTTCTTGCTCAGGTTGATGGTCTTGGCGTAGCAACCACCTTCCAGGTTAAAGACAACACCTTTACCCCAGCCGTGCTCGTCATCACCGATCAGGTAACGGTCAGGGTCTGCAGACAGGGTTGTTTTACCTGTACCGGACAGGCCAAAGAACAGCGTAGTGCTGTCATCTTCACCGATGTTGGCAGAACAGTGCATCGGCAGTACGTCTTTCTCTGGCAGCAGGAAGTTCTGCACAGAGAACATCGCTTTCTTCATTTCACCCGCGTAACGCATACCGGCCAGCAGTACTTTACGCTTGGCAAAGTTGATGATCACACAGCCGTCACTGTTAGTGCCATCACGCTCCGGGTCACACTCGAAGCCAGCAGCATTGATGATCTGCCACTCTTCCTTGCCCTTCGGGTTGAACTCGTCCGGGCGGATGAACAGGTTCTGACCGAACAGGTTCTGCCAGGCGGTTTCTGTAGTCATTTTAACCGGCAGATAATGGTTTGGATCGGAACCAACGTGTACATTGGCAACAAATGGCTCTTTTGCCGCCAGGTGTTCTTCAACTCGACCCCACAGCGCATCAAACTTCTCTGCGTCAAATGGACGGTTGATATTGCCCCAATCGATCGCATCAGAAGTGCTTGGCTCTTCTACGATGAAGCGGTCCATTGGTGAACGACCGGTACGTTTACCGGTAGTGACAACCAGCGCACCGGTGTCAGCCAGTGTACCTTCGCCACGCTCAATAGCCGCTTCGACCAGCTGTGCACGGCTCAGATTGAAATTTACAGAATTCTGTTTGGTCATTACTGGGTTCCCTTGGCTAGGTGCCAATAACGTTACCTGAAAAGCAATATAGGATTGGCTGTGCCCCTGTTCACAGCCCGCGTCAGGAAAATCAGGGACGCGCATTATCGCACAAAAATTGACTAGCGCGCTATGTCAGGGAATCTGCGCAGTGCGCAACGTCATATTCTTGCATTTCAGAATGATTCGCAATTCGGCAAGGGCGTTGCAATTCAACCCGGCTCCAGTGAAGAACTCTGACCTGGGAGCTGAGCATTCCGAAAAGCCCTTCGGATTCCATCACCCCGCAGAATGTGTCGACAATATTATGCAAACCTGTCTGTCGACTGCGGGGCCGATGCAGTAACCAGAAATCAGCGCCAATTACTGCCATAAAATCCGTTAGATGAAAGCCCTTCATGCACAGACGGCAGCAGAGCTTTCAACCGGTTCAGTGAGTTGCTTCAGAGCCTGGTGCCTGACCTGTTGCAGAAAACAGCGCGGTAATGTCAGCAGCATCAAAATAATACGCTTCACCACAGAACTGACACCCCACCTCAACATGGCCTTCGCTGGCAGCGATCTCATGCAGCTCTTCTTCGCTCATAAAGCGCAAACTGGCAAGCGTCCGCTCACGGGAACAGTCACAGTAGAACAGTACCGGTGACGCCTCGTGCAAGCGGCAATCTTCTTCGTGGAACAGCCGGTACAGCAGGGTCTGGTTATCCAGTTCCAGCAGTTCTTCGGTTTTCAGCGTTGCACCAAGCTGGCTCAGGTGATTCCAGTCTTCCGTTTTGCCTCCCTCAGCAGGCAGTACCTGCAACAGGAAACCGGCAGCTTTCTCGCCGTCACAGGCCAGATGCAGCTGGCTGTTGAGCTGTTCAGAATAGCGGAAGTAGGCTTCCAGACAATCGCTGAGGTTTTCACCTTCCAGCGGCACATACCCCTGATAACGCTGACCTTTCAGCGGCATGATGGTGATTGCCAGCGCGCCACCTTTCAGCAACTGGGTGAAGCTGACATTTTCATCCAGCTGTTCAGCATCAAAACGGGCAATCGCACGCAGTTTCTGCTCATGGGTACTTTCAGCCATCAGCATCTGAACAGCACCACTGCCCTGGGCCTGCAGAATCAGACGACCTTCAAATTTCAGATTGGCACTGAGAATAGCCGCAGCCGCCATCATCTCTCCCAGCAGGCGACGGATCACCGGTGGATAGTCATGGTTAGCCAGTGCATCCCGGTAGGTATTATCCAGCCCGGTCAGTACGCCGCGGATATCCCGCTGGTCGAAAAGGATGCGTTGAATCTGATCGTGATCGCTCATCGGTCGGTTCTCACCTGAATCGGTAACAAATTAGGGTAAATAACGTAGGGTTAATGCAGGAAACAGCCGCACTGTAAAGCGGGGTCAACCGTCCATGTGTTCACGGAAACCACGAATAAGGCGACGACTTTTCTTATCAGGGCGGCGACCCGGATCATTCTTCAGCAGTTTACGCTGTGCCGCTGCTTCTTCACGGGCCTGCTGGCTGGCGGAGGTTTCTTCATAGAGTGTTTGTGCTTCAGGGGCCGGGCCACGACGATCAGACAATGCTTTGATCACTACCACTTTCTCATCAAAGCCCTGACGCAGGGTCAGTTCTGCCCCGATTTCAACAATACGGCTGCATTTGCTACGGGCACCGTTGTAATGCACCTTGCCACCTTCGATCATCTGCTTGGCGATACCACGGGTCTTGTAGAAGCGTGCCGCCCAGAGCCATTTGTCCAGGCGGATCTTTTCATTCGATTCACTCATCGCTGGTTTTATCTGTTCCGGTCAGATCAGAAGCGGAGTTCAGGCCCAGCCCCTGATTCAGTTCATCAAAGTGATCAATACTGTTAAAACGCAAAATATTACGACCAGGCTGCTGGCTGTCGGGCTGCACAATGCATAACAGATGAGCAATACCGTAGCGCTGTGCGGCTTCGAGCACCGCCAGACTGTCATCAATCAGCAAAGTACGGGCCGGATCAAACGGTTCTTCACGCTGCAACTGCTGCCAGAAGCCCTGATCTTCTTTGGGCAGCTGGTAATCATGGGAACTGATCACATGGTCAACGTAGCCATCAATACCGGTACGTTCAATTTTCAGGTTCAGACTGCCCCGGTGCGCATTGGTCACAATAACGGTACGAATGCCCTGACGCTTGAGCGCCGCCAGGAAATCTTTCACATGGGGACGAAAAGCAATGCGGTCGGCAATTTCACGCTTGAGCGCGACAATATCGACGTTCAGCTCGCGACTCCAGAAGTCGAGGCAGTACCAGTTTAGTGTGCCCCGTTCGGCTATGATACGCTCATGCAGCCAGCGCCGTGCTTCATCCGGCTCCAGCCGATGAATCTGGGCATAGCGCAGGGGGAGGTGTTCAAGCCAGAAGTATGTATCAAAGTGCAGGTCCAGCAGGGTGCCGTCCATATCCAGCAGGACAGTATCAATTTCAGACCAGTACACGGCAGCCTCGATTATCAGATAAGGGAATTCGTAAAACGTTTGTAAGGAATGCAATCTGGAGACTCAATAGTATGCACGTAAAGCCCAAAATTTTGAAGGTAACCCCAACTGCTCGCAGTCGCCTGTTTCAGGTGGAAGAACTGGAGTTACGCTTCAGCAACGGCGTCGAGCGCACCTATGAACGGTTGAACAATCGCGGCAAGGGTGCCGTGATGGTGGTTGCACTGACCGCCATGGACGAAGTACTGCTGATTCGTGAGTATGCCGCAGGACTGGAAGATTACCTGCTGACCCTGCCTAAGGGGCTGATCGACCCCGGCGAAGATGCACTGCAAGCTGCCAACCGGGAGCTGAAAGAAGAAGCCGGTTACGGTGCTGACCGCCTGCGCCCACTGCGCACCATGACTACCGCCCCTAATTATATGGGCCACCAGCTGGATGTCATTATCGCCCGTGAACTCTACCCCTGTCGGCTGGAAGGCGATGAACCGGAACAGATGGAACTGGTGCGCTGGCCACTGGCTGAGCTGGATGAACTGATCTGGCACAAGGACTTCAGTGAAGCGCGTGCCATTGCCGCATTGATGATGACGCGGGATCTGTTCAATCGGGGAGAGTTATAATGGCGACCAACACTGTTGCTACTGATTTTCCTGTCAGCCGGGCGCAACTGGATACGCTGAAACAGATCGCCCGCCGTGCCGGTACAGCAATCATGCAGGTATATGACTGTGATGATTTTCAGGTACAGCACAAAGGCGATAACTCCCCTCTGACTGCCGCAGACCTGGCCGCCCACAAAATTATTGATGAAGGCCTGGCCCGGCTCACCCCCGAACTGCCACGGCTCAGTGAAGAAGCCGCTGATATTGATTTTGCCAGCCGCAAACACTGGCACCGCTACTGGTGTATAGACCCGCTGGACGGTACCAAAGAGTTTATCAACCGCAATGGCGAATTTACCGTCAACATCGCGCTGATCGACCAGCACCGACCGATCTTCGGCCTGATCTATCTGCCAGTTACCGGTGAGCTGTACTGGAATGATGTTTCAGACACGGGGGTAGCACGTTGCTGGAAACAGCATGACAGCGGTGCTGCGCGGCAGATTCACAGCCGACCACTGGCCGCGACGCTAACACTGATCGCCAGCCGACGTCATGGCCAGGAGAAAAACGCGGCTCTGCTAGGGCCACTGGCTGAACGTTTCAGCAGCATTGAAACGGTCAACCGGGGCAGTTCACTGAAAATGTGCCTGATTGCCGAAGGCAAAGCAGACCTCTACCCACGACTGTTCCCGACCAGCGAATGGGACACTGCCGCCTCACAGGCCATTATTGAAGCCGCAGGCGGCTGGTTGCTGGATGCACAAACGCTGCAACCACTACGCTATAACCAGCGAGAATCTCTGGAGAACCCCTGGTTTATTGTGGTTGGCGACCGAAATTTTCCACTGGCCGAGCTGAATATATGACAGCCCTGAAAATACGGAAGGCCCGGCAAATACCGAGAGCACAGGCAGCCGGGCATAGCCTGCCCGGTCCAGCCTGATTCAGACGCAGGTTATACCTCAGCTTTCGTCAGCACAGGCCTGCGAACCACGACGTACAACATCTTCTACCTTGGCGACAAACACACTGTCGCCCAGCTGCTGGCGCATGATCATCCCCACTTCGTTATCAGAAAAGTGCTTGTGTACATAATCAGACAGACAGCTGCACTGGGCTTCTGTTGCAGTACCTCCGGCCATGCAACCCTCTTTGAACGGCTGCCAGGTTTTTGAATTCAGAAACTGGGTCTTCATGACGAAGACAGCCAGAGCAACCACACCGATCCAGAGAAAAATCTTACTCATATCTGCCTTCACCTTTCAAAATTAAGCACAGCCATTCTAGGCACTTAAGCTACTGATTTAACGAGACTTTGGTCGAACCAACCGGGGATTTAGTAAACTACACAACGGCAAAAAAACGCTAAATCCAGCACTTTTTGTACCATGAAAAGCCCTGATCGGGGTGCTATGATTGGCGCATTCAATGACGTTTGTACAGCACTTCTGCCTGTCCGACAGGGCGCGCAGCAGTGCAACGATTTCTGTACAGCTGACACAGAGCGGAGATAACCCAACATAAGCCGCCGTCCGCTGTATCCTGACAAGACCGACCAATCAAAAGGTGAGAAAAATGAGCTTTGAACTGCCAGCACTGCCATACGCAAAGGACGCACTGGAGCCGCACATCTCTGCTGAAACCCTGGAATTCCACCACGGCAAACACCACAACACTTACGTTGTTAAGCTGAACGGTCTGGTACCGGGTTCCGAGTACGAAGGCAAAACACTGGAAGAGATCATCATGTCTGCTCCAGCTGGCGGCGTATTCAATAACGCAGCTCAGGTATGGAACCACACCTTCTACTGGAACTGCCTGTCTCCAAACGGTGGTGGCGAGCCAACGGGTGCAATTGCTGACGCAATCAACGCCAAGTGGGGTTCTTACGCTGCATTCCAGGAAGAGCTGAACGACAAGGCTGTAAACAACTTCGGTTCCAGCTGGACATGGCTGGTTAAAAACAGCGCAGGCGAGCTGGAGATCGTTAACACCTCCAACGCTGGTACACCGATGACTGACGGCCACACTGCCCTGCTGACCGTTGACCTGTGGGAACACGCCTACTACATTGACTACCGCAATGTACGTCCTGACTACCTGAAAGGTTTCTGGGCACTGGTAAACTGGGACTTCGTAAACCAGAACTTCGCTGGCTGATTCTGACGGTTAACCATACCGCCCCTCACAGGCGGTTAGATATACCGCATCAAAAAAAGCGCCTGAGGGCGCTTTTTTAGGAAATAGACACAACTAAAACGATCTAACCACCTTCTTTTCTAAATCTCACTGCTGTCCCTGATGCGACAAGAAACATCATTGACTTACCACCACCGCTAATCTCACTGTAATCAAGAGCAACACCAACAACAGCATCAGCTCCTATATCCAAAGCTTCTCTTCTTAGTTCACTCAAGCATGTCTTACGTGCGTCACGTAGTACTGTTTGTGTTGACCCGCTACGTCCACCAAAAACATCAGTTATTGAGGCAAAGAAGTCCTTAAATATATTCATACCAAAAACACATTCCGCAGTGATCACATCAAGCGTTTCGGTAATCTCTTTTCCTGCAACATTTGCCGTAGTAGATAGAATCACACTTGTGTGTAAAGCAGACTGAAATTTATCTGTGATATCTGAAGCAACCAATACAGTCCCAAGAGGGCCCGCTGGCAGCTCTAATTTATCAATACGGTTCTCTCGCAAAATACGCAATGTAACGGTTGGAGCAGGTGCATCACTAATCACTTGCTTCAGCTGGTCAACTGAAGATAGAGCTGTCTCGTTGCAGGATAAAAGTACGTCCCCCTCACGCATCCCCGCCTTTATTGCCGCACAATCGCTACTAACAAACTCATGCACAACTAATCCTCGCACAGACCTTGGCATACAATTTTCTCCTCCATGTTAAAACTTTCATCGATAGCTCGGACTAAAGAAATAAACTTAACTGCGGCCACACTGTTTCCAGCAACAGCGGCTGGGCAGCGGCGTTAGGGTGCAGGCCATCCGACTGCATCAGTTGCGGACGTAATGCCACCCGCGCCATAAAAAATGGCACCAGGGCCGCGCCGGTCTTATCACTGACGTTTTTATACATAGCACTGAAGCGGGCGTTATAGGCCGGACCATAGTTCGGGGGTAACTGAATACCCAGCAACAGCACTTTTGCCTGTGCCTGCTGCGCCATGGTTACCAGCCGTTCCAGATTGGCAGCAATCCGGGCCGGGGGGGTGCCACGTAAACCGTCATTACCGCCCAGTTCAATAACCACCAGTTCCGGCTGGTAGCTCTGCAACAGACCTGGCAGACGGTTCAGCCCTCCTTGCGTGGTATCACCACTGATACTGGCATTGACCACCTGATGCGATGACATATTGTCATCAAGGCGGTTCTGTAACAGCTGTACCCAGCCTCGTTCAGCTGGCATACCATAGGCAGCCGAAAGACTGTCGCCCAGTATCAGAATATTCCCGGCGCAGGCCGTAAAAGAGATAACAGATAAGATCAGCACAAACAGGTAACGCAACATGACCACTCCTGATTACAGTCCAGTTGTTCAGGCAACAGGGTTAACAAAATGGTTCGACAGTCACAGCGGACGGCTCAGTCTGTTCAGCGAGCTCGAACTGACCATCCAGCGGGGCGAAAGCGTTGCCATTATCGGCCCCTCCGGCAGCGGTAAATCAACACTGCTCAGCCTGCTGGCCGGTCTGGACAGTCCCAGCCACGGCGATGTAATGATTGCCGGGCAAGCACTGGCACAGCTGGACGACAGCCAGCGCGCGGCACTGCGCAGCCAGCATCTGAGTTTTATATTTCAAGCGTTCCACCTGTTACCGGAGCTGAACGCGCTGGAAAATGTGATGTTACCACTGGAAATTCGTGGCCAGCAAAACGCCGAGGCCACCGCTCGCCAGTGGCTGGATAACGTGGGCCTGGCTGAGCGTCACAGCCACTACCCACCAATGCTGTCCGGCGGCGAGCAGCAGCGAGTCGCTATCGCCCGTGCTTTTGCCACGGAACCGACCCTGCTGTTTGCCGACGAACCCACCGGTAACCTGGATCAGAGCACCGGCGATGCTATCGTTGAGCAACTGTTTACCCTCAACCGTGAATACAGCACCACTCTGATTCTGATCACCCATGACAGCCGTCTGGCCGCACGCTGTGGCCGGGTGCTGCAGTTGCAGCAGGGTCAGCTGGTTGAACAGCCTGCTGCGGGCTCTGCACAGGCTGATGCCGCCGAGGAGGCCCATCCATGACCCTGAGCCAGCTTAACCGTCTGGCCTTGCGTCAGAGCCGCGCCAGCTGGCGTTTGCTGGAGTGGCGCGCACTGGCCGCAGCACTGCTGATCGCCATCTGTCTGAGTACCCTGCTGGCCGTTACCGGTGCCAAACTTGAGAAAAGTCTGGGCCAGCAGAGTGCTGCGCTACTGGGTGCAGACCTGGTGATCTCCAGCAGCCGCCCTCTACCCGATAAGCGCGCCCAGGCGGCCAGCACCTATGGCCTGCAAAGTAGCACCGTCACTCAGCTGAGCAGCATGCTCAGCGGCAACGATAAATTCCTGCTCGGTTCCATCAAAGCGGTAGCAGAGCCTTACCCGCTGCGAGGTGAGATCAGTACAGCTCCGGCACTGGGCAGCGTACCGGAGCCTGGTACCGTCTGGGCGGAAAAAACCGTACTCCAGCGCCTCGGCCTGAACGTGGGTGATCCGCTAACACTGGGTTACAGCACGCTGACCATCAGTGCTGAACTGCTCAGCACCCCTGATCGGGGCCGGGGCTTTGGCAGCTTCAATCCGATGGTGATCCTGAATCAGGCTGATCTGGCCGCCACACAGCTGATTGCCCCCGGTGCCCGCATTGATTACCGACTGCTGATCGCCGGGCCAAAAACACAGGTTGATCAGTTCGAACAGAGTCTGCTGCCACAACTCAGCAGCGCCGAGCGTCTTGTCAGCCTGAACAGCGAAGGTAATCTGCAAGGTAACCTGCAACAGAACCTGAACCGCTACCTGCGACTGAGTGCAGTGATGGCGTTGCTGCTCTGCGCCCTGACCATTCTGCTCAGCCTGCGCCGTTTCAGCCATGCCAGCCTGAACCGTGCGGCGGTGTTGCTGAACCTGGGCCTGCAACCGGGTCAGCTGGTGCAACTATTTGGCCTGCAACTGCTGCAACTGTGGCTGGTCTGTGCAGCAGCGGGCACCCTGATCGCACTACTGCTGGACAGTCTCGTCGCCAGTTTGCTGAACAGCATGATTCCAGGCCAGCTACCCGATGCCACTCTGCTGCACTGGTTACAGGGCGCACTGATGGGGCTGGTACTGTTGACCACTCTGGGCCTGCCACCGCTGCTGGCAATCAGCCGCGTCTCCGTCTCACAGCTGCTACGCCAGTCAGAACCGGCCAGCGTTACCACTGGCAAGGTATTGATGGGACTGGCACTGCTGGCCTTGCTGGTCTGGATCGGTCTCTATCTGGACAGCCCTGTGCTGGCACTGGCACTGACAGCGGTGCTGGTTGGCGTCAGCTGGGCACTGGGCCTGATCGGCCAATGGCTGACCCGTCGTCTCGCCACCCTGCTCAGCGGGCGGCTGAAGCTGGGCCGCCTGCTGGTATTGCGTATTCAGCAGCAGCGCCGCTGGCAGAAATTACAGATTCCGGTAATGAGCCTGTTACTGGCTCTGATGGCACTGCTCTGGCTAGCCCGTGGCGACCTGATGGAACGCTGGGCTGAACAGCTACCGCTGGATAGCGCCAACCACTTTGTCATCAACATCCAGCCCTGGGAGAAAGACCCGCTGGCAGCATTTATGCAGCAGCAGGGCGTTGAAGCCGAGCTCTACCCGATGGTAAGGGCACGCATTACGGGTAAGAACGGCCTGGCCAATGCCGAGGCGTTTAATGCCGAACAGAAACAGCACAACAGCCTGAACCGTGAACTGAATCTGACCTGGCGCAGTCAGCTGGCCCGTGGCAATGAAGTCATTGAAGGTAGCTGGCCTCCCAAAACAGATGACAACGGTAATACGGTATCGGTGGAAAGCAATGTTGCCGCTCATCTGGGCTTAAAACTGGGCGATACACTGAGCTTCAGCGTCGGTGCTAATCAGTTTGAAGCGACCGTAGACAGCATCCGTAAGGTAAAGTGGGACTCTTTTCAGCCTAACTTCTACATGGTGTTTGCCCCGGCAGCACTGGAAAAGTTGCCAACCAGTTATATCACTGCGTTCTATCTGCCGCCGGAAAACAGCACCACTGCTAACGGGTTGCTGGAGCAGTTTCCAACACTGACGCTGATTGCAATTGAGCAACTGCTGGCACAGGCCCGTCAGCTGATCGAGCACCTGGTAGATGCCTCCTCGCTGATTATGGCCATGAGCCTGCTGGCCGGTACGATTCTGGTTATCACACTGATGACTCAGGAACGGGCGCAGCGACGTTACGAAAACGCCTTGCTACAGGCACTGGGTGCCAGTAACCGTGACTGCCAGCAGCTGGACCGGCTGGAATTTGGCCTGACCGGACTGGTCTGTGGTGCGCTGGCAGCACTGCTGGCAGAGCTGGCACTGTGGCCCATCCACCAGATGGCCCTGAAGGTTGACCCGGTGATACACCCGTCAAGCTGGCTGATTCTGCCACTGCTGGGTATGGCACTGTTCACACTGCTAGGCAGCCTGAGTCGCCGCGCCCCCCGTTCACTCTGGACACAACTGCGGGCCCGCTGAACTTTCCGGCTTCGGCCTGGCGTCAGCCAGCAAGGGCGAGCAGAGCCTCGCCCTTGCTGCATCCATTCTCAGCTCACCATATCTTTTCAGATACGTCTCTGTTTTCAGATACCAATCGCAACACCCGGATCAGCATCACTGCTGCTATCCACCTGCGGGTAACAGATAAACAGCCGCTTCTTATCCGTCTGCTCAGCCAGCGCTGCTTTCACCGCCTCACTGCGCTGTTCTGCCAGGGTCTGTAGCTGCTCGGTCAGTTGCGTCTGTATCACCTCATCAGCCAGCGGTTTCTCACGCTTTTTGTTAGCCGCTAGCAACTGTGTCAGCAGCTGATCGTGGTCACGTTTCACCGCATTGCCACAAAGCCGCAGTCGCATCGCCGGGCGCTGTATCAACATACCGCTCAGCTTGTCGATATAACCGCGCATATCGGCGCTCAGCACCGCCGTACCCGCACTGAACGCCACCGGCTGCAAGGTGATAAACGTGCCTTTGGCTTCTGCATCTATTGCCGTTTTGGCCAACGACACCAGGGTGGCATAGGGTTGTAGCGAACGGGTCAGGAAGCTGACTGCTGCGGTTTTCAGCCCTTTGCCTGCCAACGAATTGATCACACTCTGGTAGCCAAAGTTCGGGTCATCCAGCGAACCGCTCAGATCCAGTTCCAGCTTGATATTACGGTCAGAATTTTCCAGTACCATCAACGCCGTTTCCAGCGGCATCGACAACCGTTTACTGACCTGATCAACCTGTGATTGCACACGGGGCTCAACATCAAAGTTGACCAGTTCAATATCAGTTTTACCTTCCAGCAGCCCGGCGGCTAGCGTACCGCGACTTTGCAGGTCAAGCTGGCCACTTTTCACGAAGTATCCGGTGTACTGCATGCTATAGGGGCTGGTGTAGGGCAGCTCGACACCGCCAATATCCAGCGCCCAGCCACCACTCTGGAGAGTTCGGGTGTCCAGGGTAGCATCAAGTTTCAGTTCACCATCGCCATTAAGTGCCGCCAGCAGGTTAAGGTCCAGCGGACGCTGCCCTTCGCTGTCATAGGGGCCTGCCACCAGTTGTTGCAGTTCACCGTTGAGGCGAAACAGCGGACTGACAGCACGGTCTTCAAAATACAACTGATGGGGTTTTGTCAACGCCAGTTCTGCCAGCACAATACGCAGTGGAGCTCTGTTTATATCAGAAGCCTTGTCTGTATCAGAAGCCTTGCCTGTATCAGAAGTCTTATCAGTATCAGCTGCCGATGCCTTGCCTGTCTCTGACGGGATCAGCGCCATCAGCTGTTGTTGCAGCATTTCAACATCCGTCAGTGCACCGGTTTTATCGCGCAATAACCAGCTTTCACCGCCCCCTATTGCCAACTGATTAATCCGTAACTGCGCGGGCTGCCAGGCCAGACCAGACAACTGCAACTGCTGCCAGTAACTCAACGCCTGGCTATGGCTCTGATTTTCACTGTCGGCAGCCATGGAATGACGTGCCAGTTGCAGATTGGTCATCGACAGCTTGCCAAGCGTTGCTTTGTCTACCTGGGCAGACAATTTATCCAGCTGCAGTTGCTCCAGTGTCAGTAACGGGTACAGCGCGCCAGTCTGATCTTTGCGCCGTGCCTGTAATGCTGCCAGTTGCAACTGTGGTTGTGTCAGCTGCCAGCTCGCGCCGCTGAGCTTGAATGCGCTCTGCTGGTTCAGACTGCCCAGCCCTGCATCAAGCTGCTGCCACTGTGCCTGCAAGCCGTTGAGCTGCAATTGCTGGTTGACCGTCAGCTGTAATGGAGCGTCTTCGCCATCCGCCAGTGTCAGCGCTACGTTGCCCTGCCAGTCAGCTGCCATCAGTTGCGCCTGTAGCGGTTTATCCTGTTTCGGGAGTGGCGTTTCCTGTGATAACTGAGCAGTCGTTCCCTGACTCGCTTCACTCAGGGGCACACGCGCAGCCAGTTGCTTGAGCGCCAGTTTGCCATCCAGTTGCGCTGTGCTGTCAGCCTCGCGCCAGTCCGCTTTCCCCTGCCAGCGTAACTGTTGCAGTGTTGTCTGCTGCTGTGCATCCCAGTGAACCTGACCCAGTGCCAGACTGCCCTGACTGCGGACGTGCAGAGGCTTGAGCGATGCCGTCAGTTTCAGATCACTGCTGAGGGTCGCTTTCAGTGGCTGGCCAATCAGTGCCATCACCGCATCCAGTGGCAACTGTTTCAGCGTCAGCTGCAATTCCAGATCCGGATTAGCGGTCAGCGGTCGTAGCTGACTATCCAGCTGTACGGCAGCACCATCCAGTGCGCCATCAAGGCTGAACTGTGCAGGCTGATCTGGCGTCCACTGGTAAAGATCACTGAGGCGCGCCTGGTTAATGTCGATATTGAAGGTCTGCCCGTGCCACCGGGTTTGCCAGCGCAAGTTATCAACCGCAAACTGCTGCAGACCAGCCTGCCAGGCAAGTGCAACGGGCCCGGCCGATTGTTCCTCTGCCGCAGCATCAGGCACCGGCAATGGTAACGGCCCAAGCCAGAGCTGTCCTTCATGCTGCCGCAGCGCACCCTGCAAACCACTCAGTTGTAACCTTTCAACCAGCAAGCGTTTATCTTTCAGCGCAGCCAGATCAACATCCAGCAATAACTCATCCAGCTGCAACGAAGGCTGGCCCCGACGCTGCAATACCAGCCCGCTCAACCGCAACTGACCGGTCAGCCAGTTTATCGATATACGCTCCAACCGAGCATCATCCACCCCCTGGCTATAAGCCCACAGCACCAGCTGGTCACGCACCAGATAAGGCAGACTGAACAACCCCAGCCCCAGCACAATCAACAGCGTTACACTCAGTTTTACCAGTATCCCCACCTGTATCTCCTTCTCACCAGGCCCTTATCACCAAACCCTGCCTGCTATGATCTGCCTGCTATGATCTGCCTGTTCTGCGTACATCGCCGCACGGGTAATCCATACATACGAACACCGTAAATACAGGCTATCCGCTCATTATTGCTGACATGATCACAGGCACAACCTGTATAGCCCGACCTGTAACAGAAATGCACACCATCACTTGCAGGAATTGTATACAACTAACACCATATATACCGTATAGTTATAGCCTGATCTCTATCAATATTAATAGTGCCCTGCTAGAATCGCCGACCGACCGTTCTATGCAGTCAGCGCTGACAACACAGACGCCCGACATAATGGGCGACGGCAAGTCAGCCACAACGCAATAAACCAAAAGCAGTTGTTAAATAGGGTAGAGAGATCATGGCATCACATGACGAAAACTTCCGCGAAAAGGCGGGCTGGGGCTGGATTGCAATCAACCTGGTGGCACTGGCCTGGATTACCATGCCGGCCAGCATCATGGTCAGCCGTATCCAGTTCTGATCTTTTCAGATAAGGTTCCAGCATGGACTCTTATCTGCGCATTGGCGAACTCGCCAGACAGTCAGACCTCAGCGTTGAAGCGATTCGCTACTATGAACGTCGGGGTCTGATCTCCCCTGTCAGTCGATCTTCTTCCGGCTATCGCCATTATCATCCTGACAGTTTGCAACGCCTGTCGTTTATCCGTCGCTGTAAAGATCTGGGCTTCTCTCTGGAGGAAATTCTGGAATTGCTGAACCTGCAACAGCACCCGGAGCTGAGTTCAGCTGAAGTGAAAAAACGGGTGGAAGAGAAAATCGTTCTGGTAGAGCAGAAAATCAGTCAGCTAGAGCAACTCAATGCTTCATTACACCAGCTGAACAGCCTGTGCTGCGGTGACGGGCCGGTATCAGATTGCCCGATTCTGGAATTTCTGAAAGAACACTGAAACCTGCGTGAACTTGCACAGCAACAAAACATAATCAGGCTACAATCACCGACCTGGCTACAATCACCGACCTGGGTACAATCACCGTCTCCGCCAATCGTACCCTGTCATCAAACCTTACAGCGTAATGGTTTCCACGCCGTTTTCAGTGCCCATAAGAATGACATCCGCACCACGGTTAGCGAACAGGCCATTGGTTACCACGCCAACGATACCATTGATATGGGTTTCCAGCGCTTTGGGATCGGTGATTTCCAGATCTTCCACATCCAGGATCAGGTTGCCGTTATCGGTGACGAAGTTTTCACGCCATACCGGCATACCGTCCAGCTTTGCCAGCTCACGGGCAACCTGAGAACGCGCCATCGGGATCACTTCGACTGGCAATGGGAATTCACCCAGCACATCGACTTTTTTGGTGCTATCAACAATGCAGACAAACTCTTTCGCGACCGCAGCGACAATCTTCTCACGGGTTAGCGCACCGCCCCCCCCCTTGATCAGATTCAGTTCGGCATCAAATTCGTCAGCGCCATCAACGTAAACTTCCATTTCATTCACGCTGTTCATGTCGTACACGGTAATACCGTGCTGCTTCAGCCGCTCTGCGGTCGCTTGCGAGCTGGCCACCGCACCATCAAACAGTGACTTGACCTCTGCCAGTGCGTCGATGAAAAAGTTGGCGGTCGATCCTGTACCGACACCGACAATGGACTCCTTGCCCAGTTTCGGCTTGATATACTCAACAGCTGCCTGTGCAACCGCCTGTTTCATTTCATCCTGTGTCATCTAGCCTCACCCCGTCAAAAAATGGATCAGTAAAAATCTGGCCGGATTATACGCGCAGCGCAAGTCCGCTTATAGACGCAACTACACAATCACTTTATGCTTTTTGCTTCTTTTATGGACAGTGATGTCCTGATCTCCCACCCACTGTGAAGTTTCTGGTATGCCACACCGTTCTGTTAACAAACGAATCTTTCAGGCCCAGGCCGATGTAAGAAAAATCCTCGACGCACTTGAGGATGCCACTCAAATTCTGCAGGCGCAGCGTGATGTCCGGCAGATTATTCAGACAGACGAGTACATACGGCAGATTCTTCAGGCGCGTGTCTACGATGTAGCTGTCGAAACGACACTGGACCCCGCGCGCCTGCTGACCAAGCGTCTGAAAAACAATGTGCTGCTCAAGCGTGAAGATGAACAACCGGTATTCTCCTTCAAAGTGCGTGGTGCCTATAACAAGCTGGTGCAGCTTACCGATGAAGAGAAAAAGATCGGTGTAATCACCGCCTCTGCTGGTAACCATGCTCAGGGGGTGGCGCTTTCGGCCCACAAGCTGGGTATTGAAGCCACCATTGTGATGCCAAAAACAACCCCGGACGTGAAGGTCAACAACGTGCGGGCACTGGGCGGCACGGCAGTGCTGGTTGGGGATGCCTTTGATGAAGCCCGCATTTATGCCTTGCAGCAGGCCGAAGAGAAAGGGCTGATCTATATCCCACCCTATGATGACCCGGACGTCATTGCCGGTCAGGGCACCATCGGCGTGGAGATCCTGCGCCAGCATACCGGTGATATTGACGCTATCTTTGTTCCGGTTGGCGGCGGTGGCCTGATTGCCGGTGTTGCAGTCTATATCAAGTACCTGCGCCCGGAGATCAAGATTATCGGTGTTGAGCCGCAAGACTCCAACTGTCTGCAAGCGGCGCTGGCCGCGGATGAGCGTGTCATACTGGATCAGGTCGGTATTTTTGCTGACGGCGTTGCCGTGGCACAGATCGGTGAATACACCTTCGACCTGGCACGTCAGCATGTTGATGAAGTGATCACCGTATCCACTGACGAAATCTGTGCAGCCATCAAGGATATTTTTGATGATACCCGCTCTGTCTGTGAACCAGCAGGAGCACTGGGTGTAGCCGGGTTGAAAAAATATATCGAACGCGAACAGTGTGAAAATCAGACACTGATCGCTATTGATTCCGGTGCCAATGTCAATTTTGACCGCTTACGCCATGTCGCGGAGCGGGCCGAAATTGGCGAGAAGCGCGAAGCCATTATTGCCGTGCGCATTCCAGAACGGCCAGGCAGCTTCAAACAGTTCTGCGCCGCACTGGGCCGTCGCAATATTACCGAGTTCAACTACCGCTTCAGTGACAAGGATGATGCCGTAGTGTTTGCCGGTATCCAGCTGAAAAGCGGTGGTGATGGCCGGGCTGAGCTACTGGAGTCTCTGCGTCAGCAGGGCTATGAAGTGCGTGACCTGTCCGACGATGAAACCGCCAAGCTGCATGTGCGTTATATGGTCGGTGGCCATGCACCGGCTGGACTGGGGAACGAGATTATCTACCGCTTTGAATTCCCGGAACGCCCAGGCGCACTGATGCAGTTCCTGACAACACTGGGCGGGCGCTGGAATATTTCCATGTTCCACTACCGCAACCATGGCGCTGCATATGGCCGGGTACTGGTGGGTATGCAGGCAGATACGTCCGAGCGTGAAGAGATTGAACGTTTCCTGGAAGAGATCGGCTATAACTACTGGGATGAATCCGCTAACCCGGCCTATCAGCTGTTCCTGGGGTAAGCCTTTGCCAAGGTAAGCCTTTGCCGCGACACATCGCGATCAAGCCTGACCATTGCCATCAGGACAAAAAACGCCGCTCCGTCTGAACGGGCGGCGCTTTTTATTAATACTTCAACTGTTATCAGAATATCACAGCACCGTTCAGGCCGAAGGCCCATGACTGCGCTTGCTCCAGAACTGCATCACCAGCACTTCCAGTTCAGAGGCCATGGCACTGATACTGCCGGTAGCATCACGATTGCGGGCTGCCCCTTCCATGGTCTGCTCCGATGTCGCGCGAATTTCAGTGACACTACGGTTAATACCATCTGCCACTTCGCTCTGCTGTTCAACGGCACTGGCTACTTTGCGGTTCATTTCCAGAATGCTGTGCATCGCCCCGGAAATTTCGCTCAATGCCTGATTGGCTTCAGTCGCCTGATCAACCGTGCCACGAGCATACTCTGCCCCCTGCTCCATAGTTGAGACGGTCTGCTGTGATTTATGTTGCAGGCCTGCCACCATCTGTTCAATTTCACTGGTTGCTTCACGGGTGCGTACCGCCAGTTCACGGACTTCATCCGCCACCACCGCAAACCCCCGCCCCTGTTCACCGGCACGGGCCGCCTCAATAGCCGCATTCAGCGCCAGCAGGTTGGTCTTATCCGCTATATCGGTAATGGTATTCACAATGGCAGAGATGCCATCGGCCTCATCGGCCAGTTGCTGCACCGAGCTGGCAGTATTGAGAATCTGGTCGCAAAGTTCACGCAGACGACCTACCGTACCATCCACCAGCGCAATCCCCACATCAGCTTTTTCACTGGCACCCATGGCAGCTTCGACTGTCTGTCCTGCATGGCCGGCAACCTCCTGCACACTGGCAGACATACGGGTAATCGCTTCGGCAACCTGTTCCGTTTCGGCAAACTGACGGCCTACCTCAACGTTGGTCTGCTCCGCCTCCGCCGCTACGCCCTGGGTGTCATTGAGCAATTGCCGTGACGCATCGCTGATACGACCAACAATACCAGCGGTATCAGATTCCAGCCGCTGCAGTGCCAGGTCAACCCAGCCCAGATCATCCCGCCGCCCGGTATAAACATGGCGGGCTACCGGATTATCTGCAATTTTCTGCGCCCGCCCGACCAGCTTCTGATAAGGCTGCATCAGCATCAAAGTACCCAGCAACCCAACAAGCAATACCACCAGCAATGGCAATAACTGCACCAGCGAGTAGAAACCAGCTGCCCAGCCACCCGCCAGCGCCGCGCTTAGCAACAGCCCCCAGAACAGTAATAGCCGACCTTGCAGACCAATTCCGTCACGTAAACACCCTGGCGATTTACCTGCATTAAGCTGATCATAAAGCCCCTGTGCCCGACCAACCTGAGCGCGGGATGGTTTACGCCGCACAGACTGATATTCAACAATTCGCCCATCACGAATAATCGGGCTGACGTAAGCATTTACCCAGTAGTAATTACCGTTTTTACAGCGATTTTTTACTATCCCCATCCAGGCTTTTTCCCGCTGAATACTGCCCCACAGGTCAGCAAAAGCCGCTTTAGGCATATCAGGGTGACGTACAACGTTATGGTTCTTCCCGATCAATTCATCTTCAGCAAAACCAGAAACCTTTCTGAAGTCTTCATTGACATACCTGATTGACCCTTTCGGACAGGTTATCGAAAGAATATTAATATTCTCCGGGTAATCTACTTCCACCCCGGTTACGGGCACATTATCTCTCATGACGTAGGAACCTCATGTTCACCTGCACGGCGTAAGAGAACCTGCGAGCAAACCCTGTCCCGATTTAATGTGCACCAGGCATCTGTACCTGCGGATGCACAACCAGCAAGACCTGCTCGCGGATTCCTTTGGGCAGCCATCAAATGATCATCAACCACCTGTATGCACTGCCCCCCTTTTCCAGATCCCTTGCGGGGTCGCGTCCGATGCGCCTGGTGCTCGGCTGATGCGACATCCTGGTGCTGTATGGTTCACATTCTATGGTAAACCTGTACAGCTGTTCTCTCTTCAGGCCAAACCACTAATCCTGCCAGGGCAACGAATTTCTACGTTGACAGAAATCAATACCGGTTTTATCAGCGCCTGGTATTTAGTATTAAATACATTAACTTTTCCTTATTTAAAACCCGCCCTTCGGACGAAGCATAATCATAACGGTTAAGACTTATTGCCTATAGGTCTGATATATAGATGCAGGTCATAAATTAGTGGAATGTTTGATACAGAACAAACCCAAGGGTAAAACCAGCTATACCTCTATCTATTTAATGAGGATTTAACAACTATGCTTTAACCATTTGAATATAAAGGTGTTATGAAAATAAAATAGCAGAAAAGAGAATAGCAATTCAGAAAAACATGGTAGCTGAGAAAACCCAGTAAACGGGTCTGCCAGACCGTTATGTAGTCTGACAAACAACCCGCTTGCACCCTGTTCATGAGCAGGAAAAGCCAGCGTTATACAGACACCTGCACCGGATTACGCTGTTCCTTTCGACAGCAACGCAATCAGGGCAATTCCGGTGAATGATCAAAATCGGTACTGAAAAATGCTTTGAGTGTAAACAGCCAGAGCGATACCAGGCCCCATAACAGACCGGTAACGACACCGGCATCAACAATACCGCGCCAGGGCTGTTCCAGCATCGCCACCAGCTGCACCAGTACGATAATACCCAGCGTCAGGCAAACAGTAACAATCTGCCGACGGCGCTGAATATGAAAGAACCCCATGCAGAACATAGGTGCCAGTAACAGCCGCAGCGGTGTTACATTGTCAGAAAGATAGCGGATACGGGCCGCTACCCGTGGGGAGAAGGCTTTCTGAAAGCCACGATAGCCCTCAGCAAACCCCATAAAAAGCAGACTGAACAGCAATGCTGCCCAGTGAACAGCAGACAACGACTGCAACGGCAATGCCAGTGCCATTTCACCCAGTCGCCAGATAGCACTGCCCAGTAGCAGTGTAATTCCGGTAAGGCCCCAGAGGGCAGCGATATAACCCGTCACAACAACACAAATCCGAAACTAGAAAGTATCGGCAGATTATACGCCTCAAGGACAGGCCCGGAACAGTATTCCAGGCCTGTGGGTAAAACCACCGTTCAGGATGTAACCCCTGAACAGACATTCCGGTGGCGTACAGCACAGACGGTCACCAGGGAATCTCTCAGAAGCTGTACGGGAAGTTGACCGACAGCGTAAAGTCGGGGGCATCCGGTGTCAGGCCAATACCCAGCGATGTCGACATCGCCCATTTCGGCCCCAGTGCATAGGTCACACCGGTATTGAAGGTAGCGGCATTAGCATCAGAATGGGTCACTTCGTTCCAGCTGCCACCCTGTGCGCGAGTTTCAGACTTGGTCTGATAGCGCTGTGAGTAGGAGAAACTCATACTCATACGATCATTAATGGCAAAGGCAACACCCAACCCATAACCGATGGCATCCCCCAGCCGTACATCACCAGGTGTAACAACGCCCTGTACTGAAGAGATGTCATTAAAGGACTCTTCAAAGTGGTGGGTGTACTCGATATTCGCAAACAGGATGGCCGGGTCTGTCGTTTTCACAAACGAGAAACCAGTGGCTGCCGCCCAGACACCACTGCCGGTAGCAACCTCACCAGGGTACAGCAACGTGGTACTTTCGATGGTCTGCTCAACCTGTTTGATGCCATACGGGTCTCGTCCGGTGGGAGCACGTACCCGCAACGACCAGACCGTATCCGGCCAGCTACCCGCTTCGGTATGCAGTTTGTAGCTGGTGCTTAACTCAACATCACCCAGCTCCATCGTTTCACTGACATCCGCTTCGACGGCCGGGTCGGGTGTACCGGCTTGCGGGTCTTTGGTGTAGTTAGTCCAACGGGAGACAAACGGCGCCCGGATACCCACCTGCCAGCGGTCGGTCAGGTTATAGCGGGCACCAATGTCGAAAGTCAGAATGTCAGACTCGACATTATCTACCGAAACGGCACCCAGGAAAATCGCATCCAGCGCCAGGAAGCCATCAAGTACCAGCTCTTTACGGTCATAGTGGCTATAGGAGAAACCGAACTGTAAGGTCAGCGGACGTGAGAACAGCGCATGTTCTTCCTGCAGAAAGTTTTCTACGCTCTGACTGGGGGCTGCTTCTTTTTTAACCTCTTCTTCAGCGCCAGCAGCACTTGCGGTTGCAGCAGGCGTCTGAGCCTGGGTGGGGGTTGAGGTTGTTACAGTGGAGGTTGCGGTAGTGCTGGAGGTTGAAGTAATGCCAGAGGCTGGTGTAGCAGGCTGCTCAAGGTTCAGCAATCTGGAGTCCAGTTTCTGCAATGTTTCAGCCTGGCGCTTATTGATCAGCTGCAACTGTTTCACCTGGAAACGCAGCTGGTTTAACTCCTGTGTCTCTGCTTCGGTCATGGCGGCCGTTGCCTGAGCACCGTACAGTGCAGCGGTAATAGCCAGAAACAGCGATGAACGTCTGGTCAGGTCACGCATCGAATACTCCCTGTCTTGATAAGGGTCTCCGTATAAGGCTCAACTGCGTACTGACATGCAGTAACATCACAGACACAGATGACGACCAAAACGTCAGTCACGTCAGAGATGCTGCTACATCAGTAATACAGCAATTTCAGAACCTGTTACAGAGTCCTGGAGAGTACAGGCTACTACCCGGCTTCCTGCATTTGTGCGTCACAGCATATCAGCCAGCATGGCGTTAGCGTACCCCCAGAAGTGTTGAAAGAACACGTCGTGCCGGTGCCAGCCCTGCTGTAGCATTCCGGTCACGGGTTTCAATCAGCACCGAGGTACCATTGGTTACCCGGTTCAGATTGCTGTCCAGCTGCGCACTCTGCAACAGCCCACGGACGTCGTTGCCATTGATTGACTGTACAACCCGGCCTACCCCCGGAATATTGATCTCATAACCGATCTGGTTGCGACCGATGTTCACCTGAGTAATCGCGCCGTTTTCGCTCTGGTAGATCTGGTTACCCATACCTTCCACCAGGGTTGCGCCGGAAGCGCCATCATCTACGCCCCGACCGTTGACACGCCAGAGCACATCGTTAGTCACCGCGTTGCCATCGCCTGCGACCTGAATCGCCTGCACCACACCACTGGCATCATCCAGACCTTCGTTGGAGACATTGGCCAGCTGTGAATCTTCCAGTACCGAATTACTGACAATCTGGCCCGGTTCAGTATGGTAGACAGTCAGAACCGGCGCAAACTGATTCGCCAGATCAACATTCAGGTGCATATCCATCATCTGCCGGGAGCCATCAGCCAGCTCCCAGGCGGTGCTCAGTTTGACGCCAAAAAATGCGATCTGGCTGCCATCAACAAACTTACCGCGCATATCAGCCAGCACCTGATCGCTGACCTCTTCACCAAAAATACCGTGGTCCGGCATCACTGCCATGGCAGGCGCAGAGACAGCCAGCGCCAGTGTCAGCCCCAGGGCACGATAACCACCCTTGCTGGCTTTACCTCTAATACAGATACAGGTTCTCATGGCAACCTCTCAGCCGGTCAGAATACGCCGGTCAGACTAAACGTACAGGCCGGTGCCTGAACGCCCTGCAGATCAGAACAGATCCGCGTGCCGGAAACCGAAATCAATCAGCTCGGCGTCCGTCAGTGGAGCCCGCACGTCGTGTAATGCCCGTGCAGTCAGGGGGGGGGCTGGGTCAACCAGCGGCGAATCACGGTCGATGCCCTGGCCGATAATGGCAAAGACGATACCGTTCCACTGCTGTTCAAATTCAGCGCGGGTAATAACCTTGTTACCCAGCGCCGGGTCAGCAATATAGACACGCTCAGGCTCGGTTTTCTTCAGCACCACAAAATGTTTGTAACCTTTCAGGTCCAGCAGCACGATGGTCGGCACCCGGATCTTTTCCAGCGCATCAGCCTTGACCTTGTAGCCTCGACCGCGCATACCGATACCATTGATATAGTTTTTTATATCCAGCAATGAAAAGCCTTTCTGCTGTACCAGCTCCGGGTTACTGACCGAAAACATCCCCTCCAGCACATCCCGTTCCGAGACATCCAGCTTATAGGCGTACTTGAGAATGGTGGCCAGTGACGCCGCACCACAACTGAAGTCAGTCTCCTGGCGTATCAGATTCTGATACTGACGTCCCTTGATACTGACCACATCACGAAATTCGAAACCCGGCATCAGCGTGTGGCCAAAAAAAGGGGCAGCACTGCTAACAGGTGATAAGGCCGTCAACGCACAGAGCGCTGAGATACTGAACAGACGACGTAAGGGAGTAAACGTTGCAGCGGGCATGGGTGAGTCCTCCGGAGAAGGGCTGACCACCCGCAGGTGGTCAGCAATCCATAGTTCAGACCGAGGCAGGTTTATGGAGTTTCACCGCCAGCACCACCACCTGTACCAGGCATTGGAGGCATACCTTCACCACCGTTACCCATATCGCCAACATCCGGACCACGCAGGGCAGCAATCGCCAGACTGTTGTTTTGCAGGTTGTTAGTACCGGTAGCAATGTTCACACCGATATTACCGCTGGCATTGGCCAGAGCACTGTCACCCATGGTACTGCGGTTCCAGCCACGCTCGTTGATCACCTGAGTCTGAATCACGGCGGTGCCACTCAGAGAGCCCATCAGCTGAACCGGATCTGCCTCAGAGAAGTCCAGCGTACCGCCTTCATCAAAGCCCAATGCCCCGAATTCACCGTCATCATTCATATCAACGGCACCCTGTACATCACCATCAAGATCGACATGGCCAATCTGATCACCTGCTGGATGGTCTGTACCTGTCCAGACATCTGGATAAGCATCGTTGGCCTGCTCAGACCAGCCGGTATATGAACCATCTGGCAACTGGAAGTAGAGACCCGTTTCACCATCTGGAGCCAGTGAAATATCAATGGTGTCTTCGCGGGTTTCAGAGATTGGCAGGTTATCGGTGTAGTTATCATGGGCATGCTGCTGCACATTGATGGTGGCTACACTCATAGCCCCATAGCCAACAGAACCGGCCAGGGCATTTTTCTGCACATTATTGTTACCAGAAGCAATGTTCACACCGATATTACCGCTGGCACCCTGCAAGGCATTGTTACCCATAGAAGCCTTGTTACGCTGAGCGTAGTTATAGGTGTAGTTGTAGTAGGTGGTCTGATGAACAAAGATCTCAGCATCAGCAGATGAGCCGTGGGAGTAGCCATCTTCACCCTCGCCTTCCCCGAAAACAAAGCCTGCATCAGACGCCGCCAGTGCAGCGGAGTTACCCTGCACGTTATTATCACCGGCTGCAACGTTCACTCCGATATTACCGGAAGCATTACGCAGCGCGCCGTCACCCATATCAGAAGTGTTGGAGAAGGCTTCGTTATAGCCCTGGTTACCAGTAGAGGACTGTTTATCATCCACGACTGCCATACCCAGACGGTCAATACCAACATAACCCCCTACGCCGACTGTCCCGGTATTGGTCATATCCAGGCTGACCGTGACACGTTTCTTGATATGCGCGCCATCGCGGTAACCCCGCTCACCGTCTGCAGAAGCAATATTTGCGAAGGTCAGCGCACTGACTGCCAGCGCCAGTGGCGCGATTTTGTATGCTTTCATTGTTTTCTTCCTCATGCGTTACGCAACTTGAGATCGACTCAACTTGAGATGCTGCTCAATTTGAGGTGAAGCTACTGCCCGTTCGACGCACCCGGGGAAACCTCGAGTGCAAACTTGTTTGCCGTTCTGTTTCCTGCCCCTGCCAGCTGGTTGATCTGGACTAAACCCTTGGCAGCGCGGAATGCACCGTTCTCAATCCGGGCTTCCAGGCTTCGTTCGGCATTGCCTTCAGCGGTTTCCTGCCAGGTAAGGTTACCCGTTACCTCGGCCGCCAGTTCCGCCTCTGCCAGTACCTGCCCCTCAAACCCAAGACCGATGGCAAAGCCATTTGCCTGTGCATTACTCTCACCGCTGACCTGATTCACAGAAACCAGTCCGGCGGTATTTGCCAGCGCTCCATTGGCAATGGTGCTACGTTGCAATGTTGAGGCGGCAATTTCGCCCAACTGCACATGTTGATGCCCGTTCACCAGCGGAGCTGCCACACCCTGACCTACCGTGACAGCCAGCGCGCCTGCATTAAGCTGTGCATTGCTATCACCGGCGGCCATATTGAGGCCGATTGCCCCTGTGCTGTTTGCCAGAACGCCCGGGTCGATCAGCGTTTCATTGGCAGCGAGCGGGCTGGTAGCCATGGCTGGCGTCGCCAGCAGGAGCGCACCTGTCAGTGCCCACCTGTGCAGTTGCTGTCTGTTCATAGGTATGTCCCGATGTAGATCCGGATATGTACTGCTGCGTCATGAGTGCCCGGTTTTCCGTGGCGGTCGTTACCGTCTTCATCCCAGAGAATGACGCCCCATCCCTCTGTGGAAACCTGCCGTCGCCCGGCCCGGTTACGCGGCTCGGTCGCGCTGCGACCTTTGCGCCGTAACCGGCTGTGCTGTCTGTCTCCCCCTTTGCGCTTTCCCGCTGACAACCAGGCTGTCAGTGCCTGACGCAGTACCCGGAGGGCATTGGTCAGTGAAACGCGGTTGAGGGTTACAGTCATGGCGGCGTTCCCGTCAGTGAGTGTGTGCAAAGAGATAGAGCACAGCCGGTGCCAGGATTTTTAACTTGCTGACATGAAAGGAGTTTTCAGGTAGATACCGGCAAACCTGAACAACAGAGATGCTCGATAACAGACATGCCGTTCAGAACTGTAAAAGTACTGATACAGGCCAACCGGTCGATTTCGCTAACCGCTTGAAACAGAACGCAGATCAGCCGTTACTGATATGTAAGCATGACGACACAGAACCGCTTCAGCAGCGGTTATCAGCCCGCTACAGCCATGCCAGGTGTTAATGTTATGAACAACACAACGGGTACAGGTTTACAGCAGCACAAGCGCAACGGCTGGCAGAGAGGCAAGACACAACAAATGACTGAATGACTGAATGACTGAATGACAGGGCACAACAACCGTCAGAACACCCGTGTGAAATAACGGTCACGACGCCCAGGCCAGGCCAGACAGAGACAGAGACAGAGACACCGGAGAGAAAACAGCCGGGCACAGATACGAGAAAGCCCGCTGACCGGCAGCGGGCAAAGTACAACGAAGGATAGTGAAAACAACAGATGGCGAGAACGACAGCTCACAACACCAGGTAACAAAGCCCTCAGCCGTAGCGACTACTCACTGGCAAGACCATGCTTATGCAGCAACCGGTAGAGAGTAACCCGCGATACGCCCAACTCACGGGCCGAGCGGGAAATATTGTGATTATTACGGGTCAGTGCCTGACGAATGGTGCGGGCTTCTGCTTCTTCACGGGCCTGTTCCAGTGTCATCACCAGACCGGTATCCACCTGGTCTTCCAGACCAAGATCAAGCGGTGTAACCATCCGGCCATCACACATCACCAGTGCTCGCCGCACGCGGTTGATCATCTCCCGTACATTACCCGGCCAGCCGTGCATACGGATCGCATCCAGCGCTTTGCGGGTAAAACCGTTCACCTGACGCCCGGCATCTACCCGGAAGCGATTGAAATAGAATTTCGCCAGTAGTTCAATGTCTTCACCGCGCTCCCGCAGGGGAGGCGAGTGCAGATTCAACACGTTCAGACGATAGAACAGATCTTCACGAAAGCGCCCTTCACGCACGGCACGGGACAGGTCAACATGGGTGGCAGCAACAACACGGGTATTAACCGGTATCGACTGGGTACCCCCTACCCGTTCAATGGTACCCTCCTGTAGGAAACGTAACAGGTTTACCTGCATTTCCAGCGGCAGATCACCAATTTCATCAAGGAATAACGTGCCGCCATGGGCCGACTCAATCCAGCCAATCTTGCGCTGTGTTGCGCCGGTAAAGGCCCCTTTTTCATGGCCGAACAGCTCGGAATTCACCAGATTTTCCGGTAAAGCACCACAGTTTACCGCCACAAAGGGCCCGGGCTGGTGCAATGAACGCTCATGCACGGCACGGGCGATCAGCTCTTTACCAGTGCCACTTTCACCGGAAATCAGCACCGGCGCATCAACACCAGCCACCTTGCGGATCGACACGAACAGCGAACGCATCTGTGCTGAGGTTCCCACCATTTCGTAATCATCAGCACTGGCAGGCTCCAGCGCACTCTGCTGACGCAGACTGGCCATACCGTAGGCGTGGCCCAGCGTCGAAAACAGCTGGTTCATACCGGCGGCTATCGGCAGTGTGAAGTAATCAACGAAGTTCTCATGAATAATACGACACAGGTTGCCCTGTTTAAGTGACTCGGCGTGGGCCAGTGCAACCCAGGCGATGCTGTCGCGGTTGGCAAACAGCTCCTCGGCATCCGGCAACTGCTGGTTGAAACCATCAATATGCACCAGCCCGACCCGATAACAGTTACCGTCCAGCAGACGGTGGGCATGGCGGATATCAGAGGCGGTATCAACCTTCCAGCCATTGGCCTGAATCAGGCCTCCCAGATCTTCCTGTTGCATGGAGGGTCTTACGTACAACAACGCCCGTCCCTCGTCCGCAGCTCCTTTCAAATCTGTCATTCTCCCCCCTCAGCCAGACGTAAGTGGGTGACCTTCAACGGTTGTGTAGAGGGAAGTTTAGACAGCTTTTTCAGAATGCGACAGCACATGAAAATTACGGATAATTTTCACCCTGGAAGGCTTTATGCAATCTATAACGACCGTTCAGGGCAGCACTGGCGCGGTCTGGCAACAAGGTGTTGCGAAATAATAAAAATACCAGCAGTTGATAACCGATCTGTCTGAAGAAAAATGGCAGCCACTGATCTCCTCAGCGCTGCCAGCCTTTGATGGCGCAATCGGCCGGAAAATTCAGTCCAGCGCGTCCAGCAATGCAGCCACCGTATTACCGGTGCTGACTTTTGCTGATTCCAGATAATGCTGACTGTTCTGCTCAACATCCTCCAGCCGGTAGTGGTAGTTCACCATCAGGCCGGCGGACTGTTTCAGACCACGCTCGGACAGGTCTGCCTGCCAGTTGATGCGCGCCAGCTCAGCACCATTACTGAGGTGGAAATGTGCAACCGGGTCCAGTGCCCTTTCGCCACGACGCTCCCGCGCCAGGTAACGGGCGGCCTGCTGCATCAGCGGGGTCTGCAACCCGTCGGCAGTGCTATCATTCTGCCACCACTGAGGTTGTAGCAGCTGTGTATGCAGATCACGGCAGTGCTCATCATCCTGCTGAGCCAGCCAGCGGCAGAACCCCGGTACCGGTGACAACGTAGCGAACTGCTTCAGCCCGGCAAACTCCTGCTGTAGCAACGCCACAACGCGCTTGATCAGGAAGTTACCGAAGCTGATCCCTGCCAGCCCCGGCTGGGCATTGGAAATGGAGTAGAAAATCGCAGTATCTGCCTGCTGCAGATCAAGAATCGGCGCATCTTCATCCAGCAGTACCTGAACATTGCTGGCCATGCCATTCACCAGTGCGACCTCAACGAAGATCAACGGCTCACCCGGCATGTTAGGGTGGAAGAACGCGAAGCAACGGCGGTCAGATTCCAGCCGGTTTTTCAGATCTTCCCAGCTCTGAATCGCATGCACTGCTTCATAATCAATCAGCTTTTCCAGCAGCTCAGCCGGTGAATGCCAGCTGATCTGTTCCAGCTTCAGCAGGCCAATATCAAACCAGTGGGTCAGCAGATGGCGCAGATCCAGCTCCAGTGCTGCCAGTGCCGGTTCCTCTTTACGCAGCAGCAACAGTTCTGCCCGCATATCCACCAGGAATTTAACCCCTTCCGGTAACTCAGTGAACTGACGCAACAACCGGATACGCGGTGGCTCCAGTACCTGACGCAGCTGCTGGCGCGCCTGCACCCGCTCATCATCGCGGCTGTGCTGCCAGTGGCTGATCGCCTGCTCAATGGCTTCATCATCGCAATCAAACTGTGCAGCAATCTGCAGCAGAAAACGTCGCCGTCCATCGCCGTCCAGTTGCAGATAGGCTTCACCCAGCTGCGCTGCCCGTGCCCGTGCCGCAACTTCTCCGCCTTCCGCTTTCAGGCAGGCTTCCAGCCACTGTTGCAACAGTGGCAGCTGTTCATCGGGCAACTCCGGCGAAAGTTCAATCTGGTCGCTGCGCGTCGACGTAAAGCCCAGCCAGACCCGGTGCAGATGCTGCAAGGTACGGTCAAACAGGGTGGTAGAGGGAGTGTCGTTCTGCGCCATGGTGTATTCCTTCTGTGCGGGCCAGTGCGGTATCAGACCGCTGCGGACGGTGAGTCAGTACAGCATTGGGCTGGCAATGTGCCAGGCTGCTGCTGACGTTACCAGAAGCAGGCGAGCAGGCAAAATCAGCGATAGCGCTCAGTTACCGGTTGCGGCCCCGTCACCGGCTATCTGAAACAAACGAAATAAGGGTTTGTACTTATAAACAATTGCAATCATGGAAGCGCTGCCTATAAGATTTCGAGCCTGGGCTAAAGCAAGCAATAGCAAGCAACCAGACACGCCAACAACCTGAATAAAGATAACAACAGGAAGCCAAACAGATGCAGGACCTGCACGGATACTATCTGGAAGATCTGGAAGTGGGCATGAGCGACAGCTATGCCAAAACCGTTACCGAAGCCGATGTGGTGATGTTTGCCGGTATTTCCGGTGACAACAACCCGGTACACATCAACGCCGAATACGCCGCAACCACCATGTTTGGCCAGCGTATTGTCCATGGCATGTTCAGCGCCGCGCTGATCTCGGCGGTTCTGGGCACCCGCCTGCCAGGCCCTGGTGCGATCTATGTTGATCAGAACCTGAAATTCAAGGCGCCGGTACATATCGGAGATACGGTAACGGCCACCGCTACTGTGGTTGAAATCAACCAGGAGCGTCGCCGGGTAAAACTGGAAACCGTGGTACGCGTCGGTGACAAAGTGGTTGCTGAAGGTGTGGCCACCAATATGGTTGACCGCCGTCCAGCCTGAGGAAGCCACCATGATGATTGATGCACAACGCAGCGCTCTGCTGCTGATTGATGTTCAGGAAAAACTGCTGCCCGGCATCCATGATAAGGAACGCTTTGTGGATAACTGTCGCTGGCTGCTGGAAGTGGGCCATCTGATGGAGATCCCCACGCTGGCATCGGAGCAATATCCACAGGGGGTTGGCCCGACCACCGATAGCCTGCGTCAGCTGCTGCCATCAGACCGTTTCTTTGGTAAAACCCATTTTTCCTGTGTACAGGCACCGGATGTCTGCCCGCAGATTGACGCGATTGATCGAGAACAGTGGGTGCTGTGCGGTATGGAGGCGCATGTCTGCGTACTGCAAACCGCACTGGACCTGAAAGCCCGTGGCTGTCAGGTGTTTGTCGTTGCTGATGCCATTTCAGCACGCAGCGCACAGGATACCGAGCTGGCCATCGCCCGTCTGCGTGAAGAGGGTATCCGGATTGTCAGCCGTGAGATGGTAGCATTTGAATGGCTGAAAAAAGCCGATGCACCGCAGTTCAAAGCCTTCAGCAAGAGTTATCTGCAATAAAAACAGCTGTCAATACATGCAGCCAGCAGGGTAATAACACAGCGCCGGTCGATCACCGGCGCTGTATTTAGCCACCAGCCTTACTGCACCCAGGGGTTATCGTTACCCTGAATCTCGGTAATACGGCGGTTACGTTCCCGCTCCCAGTTATCCACCGGGTCAGCCCGGTGCCAGCTTTCCAGCAGACGTTTTTGCTGCTTACTGAGCCGGAAGCCATAGCGGTCCTGCATATAGAAGTAGGTACGGGCAATATCACCCCGCACCGATTCTGTGGGTTCTGCACGGCGGCCTTTGAAGTCCACTTCAAAATCACACTGGCCATAGCGCCGCGCTTCACCCTCAATCATGGCAAAACGGAAGTTGGAACGGTCACCGTTTACCTCACCAATGGCAGGCACCAGGTTATGCAGGTCAGACTCCATTACCCGGAACTGCGGGTCTTTACGACACGCCTTGCGACCGCCATCCTGCCAGCACTGCAACTGATGGCCCAGCTGCCAGGCAGGTACTACATGCTCCCACTCGATACGGCTGGCACGGTTGTGGTTTTTACGCGGTGTATAGTCACAGCTGGCCAAATCTGGCACCAGCTTCTTGCCTTGCTTGCCATAATCACAACCACAGTAGAACGAGACACGCTGGTCATCATAGATCTGTGTGGCGATCTTCTTTGCTTTGCTGAATGACGCGGGAGGCGCAGCATGCGCCGATAGCGTCAGCAGCCCTCCCATCAGTACGACAACGGGATACAACATGGCTGTGTATAACCTCTGTCTACGTCAGGCTGCTTCTACTCCCTGATGCAGCTGTGGATAAATTTCATCCACCGCAGCACCGACCCTCCCTGGCCAGTGCTTACTGCTGTGAACGCCACCGGCACATGCCGGTTGTGTATAACTGCAGGCCGGTTAATGGCACTACGTTCGGCTGTAGCTTACTTGTTCAGGAAACCGCGTTGCTGCAGGAAAGGCAGCATATGTGGCCGCGCTTCCTTACTGAGCATGCCGGAGATCTGCTCGCTCCAGCTCATATCTTTAGTACCGCCGCTACGGGTTGCGTAGTACTCACGTACCACCTGATCATATTCACGGATGGTTGCCACATCCTGACTATCATCATAGCGGTCTTGCTTGAGCACCACCGATACCGGCAGCCGGGGTTTCACTTCCGGGTTCTGGGCCGGGTAGCCCAGGCAAAGTCCAAACACCGGGTATACCAGCTCGGGCAGTTCCAGCAGGTCTGCCACCGCTTCAATACGATTGCGCAGTCCACCAATGTAAACACCACCCAGCCCCAGCGACTCGGCAGCCACCATCAGATTCTGGGCGAACAGGCCACAGTCCAGCGAGGCGGTGAGAAACTGCTCGGTAAAACCGGATTCCATCGGCGCATCATGTATCTGACACATCAGCTGATGACGTTTCATATCAGCACAGAACACCAGAAACTGTGGCGCTTCAGCAACATAGGCCTGAGGGCCCGCCCACTGTGCCAGCTGTTCACGCTTGTGCGAGTCATTTACCTGAATCACCGTACAGGCCTGAATAAAACTGGATGTTGCCGCCGCCTGCCCCGCCTGAATAAGCGTTTCCAGGGTGGCCTGATCAATCGGCTGATCAGTAAATTTACGAATAGAACGGTGCTGGCACAGCAGCTCAATAACTGGTGTCATGGAAGATCCCTCTGAAAAAACAGAACGTACCCGGTAACAGATACGGGCGATAGAAGTGCGAATTATCCTGAAGATAAACCGCGCCGGAAACAGGCTGTACTGAATAGAGATAACAAAACAGCACAACGCAGTGCGCTACAGTCAGATGATCAACGCGATAAACGGCATTGTAAGACCGTTAAAAACGCAGCAGACGCAGAAGTACAATGATAAAAACATTCCAGAATGCGCAGGAATAAAGCTGTACGAAAAAATGAAATCAGAAAACAAATGGAGGTGGGGGAAATGGTGCCGGCACCAAGAGTCGAACTCGGGACCTACTGATTACAAGTCAGTTGCTCTACCAACTGAGCTATACCGGCACACATGATGTCTTTTTCTAGTGAAGGAAGACATTTTGATGATCGAAAAAGGCTGTCTCGATCAGATGGCGCGTATATTAATGACCCTTTTTGACCTTGTAAAGCTTTTTCTGCAAAAAATTTCAACGATACCCCGGCTCTACAACAGACCCTTATCAGCACAACCCCGATCTTTCCTCAGGTACAACCACAACTCAGCGGCTTTAACGGTATGCTGTGGCTGTATGGTATGGCATACAACCATGATCATCAGAAAATAACGACACTCAACAACAATCATACTCAAAATAAATCACACTCAAAAGCAAGCGCTTCAAAACACAACAATAACAATGAGGTGAACCCCATGATGGAAACCCTGAGTTCCAGCTGGCTGTTCCTGTTTCTGGAACTGCTCTCACTGCTGTTTATTCTGCTGCTGGGGCTGGGCCTGCTGACCGTCGCCGTCCTTTACGTGATCGACGTAACCCAGACCCGTCAGACTATCCGCCGTAACTACCCGGTCATCGGCCGCTTTCGCTACTTCTTTGAACACCTGGGTGAATTCTTCCGGCAATACTTTTTCTCAGCAGACCGCGAAGAGCTGCCCTTCAACCGGGCCGAACGTTCATGGGTATACCGGGCCGCCAAAAATGTTGATAGCACTATCGCCTTTGGCTCTACCCGTGATCTGCGCCCGGTGGGCTCGGTCTATTTCGTCAACTGCCCCTACCCGACGCTGGGTGAAGACGCCGTTGCTATTCGCGCGGTAACCATCGGGCCACACTGCCGCCAGCCCTACACCACCGATTCACTGCTGAATATCTCCGGTATGAGCTACGGGGCGCTGTCGATCCCGGCCATTCGTGCGCTGGCCAGTGGTGCCAAACAGGCCGGTTGCTGGATGAACACCGGCGAGGGTGGCCTGTCGCCCTACCATCTGGAAGCCGGTTGCGACATCGTCTTTCAGATTGGCACCGCCAAATTTGGCGTTCGGGACAGTGACGGCAATCTGGATGATAAAAAGCTTCAGGCGGTTGCCGCTCATCCGCAGGTGAAAATGTTTGAGATCAAACTCAGCCAGGGGGCAAAGCCCGGTAAAGGCGGTATTCTGCCAGCGGCCAAGGTTACGCAAGAGATTGCCCGTATACGTGCTATAGAAGTGGGTGCAGATGCCATCAGCCCCAACCGCCACCCGGACATCAACAGCGCCGCTGATCTGCTGGATATGATCGAGCGGGTACGCCAGGTCACAGGTAAACCGGTTGGCTTCAAGGCGGTAATCGGCCAGTTCGACTGGCTGGAGGAGCTGTTCCGGCTGGTCAATGAGCGTGGCCCGGCCTCAGCCCCGGACTTTATCACTCTGGACAGCGCCGATGGCGGCACCGGTGCAGCCCCCATGAGTCTGATGGATTATATGGGGATGCCGATTCAGGAAAGCCTGCCGGGAGTGGTGGATATGCTGGAACGCCATCAGCTGCGCCAGCGCATTCGTGTTATCTGTTCCGGCAAGCTGATTACCCCGGCCGGGGTGGCCTGGGCACTGGCGATGGGGGCTGATTTTGTTGTCAGCGCCCGTGGGTTTATGTTCGCGCTGGGCTGCATTCAGGCTTTGCAGTGTAACAAGAACACCTGCCCGACCGGCATCACCACCCACGATGAGAAGATGCAGCGCGGGCTCGACCCAACAGACAAAGCGGTACGCGTCGCCAACTATGTGCGTAACCTCGACCACGAAGTCGGTGTCATCGCCCACTCCTGCGGGGTACAGGAAGCCCGCCAGCTGCGCCGCCACCATGCCCGCATTGTTTGCCCGGACGGTAAAAGCCTGCCACTGAACCAGCTTTACCCGCCCGTACGTTCACCAGATAACTGATCTGCCCAACCGGTACGGCCTGGCCTGGGTGTCAGGCCGTCAGTTACTGGCCTGACGCGCTTCCCGCTTTGCCTGCTGCTGTTCACGCCGGGCTTCATTACGCGCTTTACGGGCCTCTTTTTCAGCCTGCCGCCGCGCCTGCTCTCGCTCCCGCTGGGCCTGATGCCGCGCCTTGCGCGCTTCCTGCTCAGCCTTACGTCGCGCTTTCTCTTCCTGCTTGAAGGCCTGATGGCGCGCTTTACGTGCCTCCTGTTCGGCTTTGCGTTCAGCTTTATGCTGCGCTTTCAACGCCTGCTTTTCCGCTTTACGCGCCGCCTTACGGGCTTCACGTTCAGCCTGATGCTGCGCCTTGCGCGCTGCCCGTTCTTCCGCTGTTAAAGGTGCCGCCTGTACAGGTTGCGTGATTACCGGTGAGCCCAGAACAGCCGCCAGCGTTAACGCTACCGTTGCCAGTGAAGTAAATAGACGAACCGCCATCGGGTTTCTCCCTGAAACTGCTAGATAAGGTATAGAGACGGTAGCACAGAACCGCACAACAGGTACTGAGTGGGGTGGTTATAGTCCGAACAGGCAGAGGTAAGCTGCCATCAGCCGATGGCCTGTCTTAAATCAGATCACAGAAACGGAAACACCTGCAAATACAGCAGCAGGACAGCCAGAGAAGACCAGAATCTACACAGCGGTGATTGATGGCAAAGAGGTAACGCGGATTGATACTAATGCTTTGCCGGTGGATGAGTGTTTACTAAAAAGGTCGTGGCGTACTTTAGGCCAAGAAGGTAAATAGACTCAACGAGAATAAGTAAGCCTGTAATCAGTAACGTAGCTGTCTACAGACTATGTTTTAGCCATGTCTGGCTTCATGTAATGCTGCTATCACCAAAACCAGTCTGTGTACGTAATACCAGTCTTTTCATGCAGATCTATTAGCTCCTGTTCAGTAGCCTCCACCAAGTTGGAAATGAAGCTTGCATCAATAAGAATGATAAACTCTGTCCGCCCCCTTCTTGAGGGCACTATTTTTTCTTTCAGTGATAGTCCAATTGTCTGGTTGGTTGCGGTTCTCGCTATATCTTTGTTTTTCCCTTCGTGCTGAAGTTCACCCAGGTTGCCATTTTGGTGAACGATTACATTCCGTACGTCCCATGCCAGATCAATAAGACTTACAGCTTTCTCAGAAAGGGAGTTCTGTGATCTAAGTGCAGATGTAGCTTCTTTCATAAAGAAACCCTTTGGGTTGCCAAGCTTCATTTCTTTCCAAGTGTGGCGCAACAGACCTTCAAGTAGCAGGCAATACGATATTAGATGTCCTCTGGCGCTTAGCTGCAGCTCTCTGTGATACATGTCGTACTCAAGATCATTTTCTTCAAGTTCATCTACAGAAGAGAAATGATTGCTGTATTCACACAAGAATTCATTGAAGTTATGAGTAATTCTGTTGTGATCTGAAGTGGCATTATTTTTATAGGCACGGATATTTTCCTTAAGTTGAAATAGATCTGCTCGCCCATGTGGAAATATGTCAGAGAATAAAGAGGTCATGAGTCCGTTCCGCTAAGTTCCGATTAGAGATAGTGACTTTAGGGAAGCTCAGGTAGAAAGCAAATGTCAAAATGAGAGCCTGTATACCAGCTCATAGCTTTGTGGTGCCGATAATTTACCATGGGAGCGGTAAAGCAATTTTGGAGTAGAGCTTTTATGAAAAGGGAACCAGCGAGGGAACCAGATTACAGCGACTGCCTTTCTGGTTAGTAACTACTATCGCTGAAACACTTGAAAAAAGTGGTGCGTCTGGAGGGATTATTCGCCCTGCGGGCCGTCACCTGCGGCAACGTGGTCTCGCTGCGCTCGGCTCGAGCCCCATCGGGGGTTCTCAACACTCCAGATACAGTGAATCCTGCATATAAATGCACAGAGACTGGAATATGGAGAGGATAAAAAAGTGGCGCGCCTGGAGGGATTCGAACCCCCGACCAACAGGATCGGAACCTGCTACTCTATCCAGCTGAGCTACAGGCGCACACGGAAGTGTTTGCAGGGCGTATAATACCGATCTTCTATGCTGGTGCAACCCCTGATGGCCTGGGCCTTATGCTAAGTGGCTGTTTTCAGAACAATTCGTGGCTTTCCATCAATCAGCGGTTATCACTATCACGTCATCAGGTTGTTACCCGGTTGTCATCTGATCAGGCTATTATCGTTTTCGCTGATCAGGACACGTATCGGCATGGGGACGCCAGGAAAGCATACCCCCCGACGCTGCTTTTTCTGCCCGAATGATTCCCGTTCTCAGTGCTTTCCTTTGCCATTAATATAAGCATCCAGTTATGGATGTTTTTCGTATTGCCAGGGGTGGATTGCCACAGAGCCGGGCCTGGATCAATGCTCAGCCGTTAGCCCCATTTCCGTTGAGTTTATTGTTAGCTATAATCCGTGCCCGATTACCCTTTGAGCAGTTGTGTCTGCAATTGTCCGATCGTTCAGCCTGCAGCCCTGTGCTGGATATGGACACCCGGACAGACCGTGCTGCCGATATAATTCAATGAGTGATGAGGTCGTAACTGTGAACAAATTTACTTCTGCGCTGTGCGCACTGGGCCTGGGCATCGCGCTGGCAGGCTCCGTGAACGCTGCGACCGGCAGCAATGCCATTGCTGAGCGTATCAAGCCTCTGGGCAGTGTCTGTCTTGAGGGTGACGATAGCTGTGGTGGCGCTGCAGCGGCTGCCGCTGGCGGCGGTGCGCGCTCCGGTGCTGAGATCTACACTGCAAGCTGTGCAGCCTGTCACGCAATCGGCGTAGCTGGCGCGCCTAAGTTTGGCTCTGCTGCTGACTGGGGTCCACGTGCAGCAAACGGCATGGATTCCCTGCTGGCTAACGCAATCAACGGTATCAACGCAATGCCACCACGTGGTACTTGTGCGACCTGTTCCGATGACGATATCCAGTCTGCTATCCAGCACATGCTGGACAACTCCCAGTAAGACTGGAGTTGAGGTGATAAAAAAACCGCCAGCTGGCGGTTTTTTTATATCTGCGGGGCAGATTCAATCAAACAGTGATTTAAGACCACTCAAGGTTGCCTGGCCTCGGGCACGGTTGGCTTTCTCGTTCGTTTCACCCAGCCCTTCAACAATCAGATCTTCCGGTGGCAACTCATCCAGGAATCGACTGGGGGCACAGTCAATTTTCTCACCATACTGCTTACGCTGGCTGGCCAGCGTCATAATCAGCGTCTGGCGGGCGCGGGTAATCCCCACATAAGCCAGTCGCCGTTCCTCTTCAATATTGCCATCTTCAATGCTGTTCCGGTGCGGTAGCAGTTCTTCCTCCATGCCCATCAGGTAGACATGGGGAAACTCCAGCCCTTTGGAGGCGTGCAGAGTCATCAGCTGCACCCGGTTGGAATCGTCCTCTTCTTCCTGACGGTCCATCATATCAATCAGCAGCAGACGACTGATCGCTTCTTTCACTCCGGCATCCGGGTCATCTTCCTGCAGGCGTTCCAGCGTGGTGCGGATGGAGTCAACCAGCGTCCAGACGTTCTGGATACGCTTTTCAGCGGCGGCATCAGAGGCGGTGTTCTGGCGAAGCCAGCCTTCATAATCAATATCCAGGATCATCTCGCGGATCAGCTGTACCGGGTCAGCCCGTTCGCACTGCTCCATCAGGTAGTTCATCCAGCGAGAGAAACGACGCAGTTTTTCCAGTGAGCGTTCCGACAGATGGCTTTCAACGCCCAGCTCGTCGATAGCATTGAACATGCTGACTTCGCGTTCATTGGCGTATTCACCCAGTTTCTGTAACGTCGCCGGGCCAATCTCACGGCGTGGCATATTGACGATACGCAGAAAGGCGTTGTCATCATCCGGATTAACCAGCACTTTGAGGTAACCCATCAGATCTTTGATCTCGGCACGGGCAAAAAACGAAGTACCGCCACTGAGCTTATAGGGCACCTGAAAACCCTGCAGTTTCAATTCCAGCAGCCGGGCCTGATGGTTGCCCCGATAAAGCACGGCAAAATCGCGGAACGCGATACCACCGCGCAGATGGCGGTCGAGAATATCGGTGGCAATACGCTCACACTCCGCCTCTTCATTGCGGTTGTGGATAACTTTAAGCTCATCCCCGAACGCTTTATCACTCCACAGCGACTTTTCAAACACATGGGGGTTGTTGGCGATCAGGGTATTGGCAGCACGCAGAATCCGCTGGGTAGAGCGGTAATTCTGCTCCAGTTTGACCACCTTCAGGCTGGGGAAATCACGTTGCAGCTGTTCGAGGTTTTCAGGCCTGGCACCACGCCAGGCGTAGATCGACTGGTCGTCATCGCCTACCACGGTCAGCATACCGCGATGGCCCACCAGCTGACGTACCAGTCGATACTGGGACAGGTTGGTGTCCTGATATTCGTCCACCAGCAGGTAACGGATGCGATTCTGCCAGCGTTCCAGCACCAGGGGGTGCTCGTCAAACAACCGTACTGGAATCCAGATCAGATCATCAAAATCCACCGCATTATAGGCGCGCAGGCTGCGCTGATAGGCTTCATAAGCCTGTGCCGCCAGCACATCATCCGACCCTTCTACCCGGCCCAGCGCCTGCTCCGGGGTAATCATCTCATTTTTCCAGCTGGAAATTTTCGCGGCAATCATATCCGCCTGATCGGCTTCCTCCTCATGATGCACCAGCAGGTCACGCAACAGGGCACGGGTGTCCTGATCATCAAAGATAGAAAACCCCGGTTTGAACCCCAGAGTACGGTGTTCCCGGCGTATAATGTTCATTCCCAGGTTATGAAAGGTGGAAACTGTCAGGCCCTTGGCAGACTTACCCTGCAACAGGGTGCCAACACGCTCTTTCATCTCGCGGGCGGCTTTATTCGTGAAGGTAAGTGCGGCAACATGACGTGCTTCATAGCCACACTGCTCAATCAGATAAGCGATTTTGCGGGTAATCACACTGGTTTTACCCGAACCAGCCCCTGCCAGTACCAGCAGCGGGCCGCTAATATAAAGCTTTGCTTCCTGTTGACGGGGGTTCAGTCGGGACATGGTATATCCTGTGTAATCAGTCGTTCTAAAATCTGCTGTCCAGCGGCCGATAGATCAGAAATTACAGATTATTGAGCCAGCATACCTGAAAAATTTGATCCAAAACGGTTTGAAACGTACGTTTGCATACCCGTTCATCTGAACGGCTGACAATTATGGCACGGAAGCAGGGCCCAGCCCATGGCTTCCGGAGCGACAGTAAGGAGCCCCGATGTCTTCGGCCCAGTCTTTTCAGCCCGCAGTAACAACCACCATGGCAATTCTGGACGGTACCGGTAGTGCGGCCCGCCAGTTGTTACCACTGCTGAATGCAGCAGGCAACACGCCACAGCGTGGGCCACACCTGCACCATATGCCGCGACTGGATCTGTTGCGCCAACTTGCCAGCCGCTGCCGCCTGTCATTGCTATTTCTGCACAGTGAACACAGCTTGGCCACCTGCCAACGCCTGCTGACGGTATTACGCAATCTGCTGCCAGACACACCCGTAGTTATTGTCGGCCGTGGCCTGACCGAACAGAACACCCAGCCATTACTTGCCGATGGAGCCTGTGATTATCTGCCGCTGGAAAAGCTCGACCACTCCCTGCTGCTGCGCACCCTGCGCCATGTACGTCAACTGAGCGAACAACACCGTCAACTACACCAGCTGCGCAACAGCGACCCCCTCACCGGTATTCACAACCGTACGCATTTCTATCGTCAGCTGGCAGCAAAACTGGAGCAACACGACGACAGCCAGCCAGGCATGGCGTTGCTGACTATCGACATCGACGGCTTCACCCGACTCAACCATAACCTTGGCCCCCGTGGTGGCGATGCCGTAGTGATGATGCTGAGCAAGCGGCTGCGTCAGGCCCTGCGCCCCGGTGATCTGCTGGCCCGCATGGGTACTGATGAATTCGCCATTCTGCTGCAACCACAAGCCGGTGCAGAACTCTGGCCCTGCGCTAAACAGTACGCCATCGAACTGATGAATATCCTGACACCGCCGTACCGTTACCGGGGCCACGACTCAATGGCCTATTGCAGTATCGGTATTGCACTGGTGCCGAAACACGGCGATAACGGCGACGATATTATCCGCCGTGCCAGTCTGGCCCGCTTCAGCGCCAAGAAAAAACACGGCTGCAGCTATGCGCTGTTTGATGAAAGTCAGGAAACCCATATCAGCAATACCCCCTCCACACTGGAAGCGGAACTGTTCACCGCCCTGCGTGGCAATCAGTTTGAGCTGTACTACCAGCCAAGAGTAGAGATCAGCACCGGACGCATTATCGGTGCTGAAGCGCTGATCCGCTGGCAGCACCCGCAAAAAGGGCTGGTAATGCCAGATCAGTTTATCCCGCTGGCAGAGAACACCGGTCTGATTGTGCCCATTGGTTACTGGGCAATCCACAATGCCGGCCAGTCACTGATGCAGCTACGCAACGATGGGCTGTTGCAGGGACGGGTTGGCGTCAATCTGTCATTCCGCCAGTTCAAGGATGAGCAGATGGCCGCCACTATCACCCGTATTATTGAGCAGCAGCAGATTGATACCTCAGCACTGGAATTCGAACTGACCGAATCCGCACTGATCAAGGATGAGCGCCATGTCCGCAGCTGTATCGAACAGCTGAGTGCGCTGGGTGTTGCCTTCTCGCTGGATGACTTTGGCACCGGCTACTCTTCGTTTGCCCTGCTGCAAAAACTGCCCATTCACACCCTGAAGATTGACCGTTCTTTTGTCAGCCATGTACACAACAACCCGGACGATGCCGAAATCGTGCGGGCGATTATCAACCTGGCCCATAACCTGGACAAGATGGTGATTGCCGAAGGGGTAGAAACCGAAGAACAGCTACGCTTCCTGCGTCAGCACCACTGTGACCAGGTGCAGGGCTACTATTTCAGCCGCCCGATTCCATTCGATGACTTTCGCACCCTGTTGCAGGACAACCGCCGTCAGCTCGGCGTTGACCCGGCTGCACTACAGTTTGATATATAACGCAACACCCGCACTGCAATAACGGCGCAGCTCGGCACCACCGGAGTCGCGCTGTATCAGAAGCAGGCCGTATCAGGCGCTGCGATAACTAAGCGCTTCAAGCAGGTGCATCTGCTCGACTCGCTCACATCCGGCCAGGTCGGCAATGGTACGTGCCACCCGCAAAATCCGGTGCCAGGCTCGGGCCGATAGCTTCAAACGCTCAATAGCATCGAGCAACATATGCTGGTCTGCTTCACTTAACTGACAGTGATGCTCAAGCGTACGGCCGTCGAGCGTGCCATTGGCCTGGCCCTGTCGGGCCAGCTGGCGCTGATGTGCCTCCACCACCCGCACACGTACCTGAGCGCTGGTTTCACCTGCCGCGCAATCCAGTAACAGATCTTCACGGCTTGGTGCAGGCACCACCAGTTGCAGGTCAATGCGATCCAGCAACGGCCCCGAGATACGGTTCTGATACCGCTGAACCTGATCAGCACTGCAACGGCAACGATTACCGGGTGCTCCAGCATAACCACAGGGACAGGGATTCATCGCCGCCACCAGCTGAAAGCGGGCGGGAAACTCGGTACGCCTTGCTGCACGGGCAATCATGATATGGCCTGTTTCAATCGGCTCACGCAGCACTTCCAGCACCTGACGATTAAATTCAGGCAACTCGTCCAGAAACAGCAAACCATGGTGTGCCAGTGATACCTCGCCCGGCCTTGGCTGACTACCGCCGCCCACCAGCGCAGCGGCCGACGCTGAATGATGGGGGGAACGCCAGGGGCGGCCACGGGGCAGCTGGTCAGACTCGATCAGCCCTGCAACAGAGTGCACAGCAGCCACTTCCAGTAGCTGCTGCTCGGTCAGCGGCGGCAAAATACCGGGCAGGCGCTGGGCCAGCATACTTTTCCCACTCCCCGGCACACCACTCATCAGCAGGTTATGGCAACCGGCAGCAGCGATTTCCAACGCCCGCTTGGCCTGAAACTGGCCTTTAACATCGGAGAGATCCGGGGCCAGTGGCGGGCTGTCCAGATCAACGCCTGTGCCCCGCTCAACGGGAAGGGTCTGTTCACCCACCAGGTGACGGGCGACATCCAGCAGATTATCTGCGGCAAATACCGTCAACCCCCGTGCCAGTGCCGCTTCCTGACGGTTGTCCTGTGCCACCAGCAAGGCCCGGCCCTGAGTGCGACAGGCCAGCGCTGAGGGTAATACACCCCGCACCGGCCGCAACTGGCCTGAGAGGGCCAGTTCACCGATCAGCTCCAGCCCCTGCAAAGCCGTAACCGGAATCTGATCACTGGCCGCCAGAATGCCAACGGCGATGGCCAGATCATAACGGCCGCCTTCCTTGGGCAGGTCCGCCGGGGCCATATTGATGGTGATACGACTGCGAGGAAATTCGAAACCGGCATTCAGCAGGGCACTGCGTACCCGCTCGCGGCTCTCGCTGACCGCTTTTTCCGGCAGGCCAACAATGGAAAGGGCGGGCAGACCGCCAGAGAAATGAACCTCAATAGTAACGGCGGGCGCATCCAGCCCCACCTGAGCACGACTGTGAACTATAGCAAGTGACATGGCTTCCATCCCTGAAGGCGTGACGGAGGGCACGGGCCGCAGCCCGGCACAGAAGCCACTGAGTATACTGTGCGGGCCGGGCCGGGGCTGTTCACTTTTTGGACTATGCGATGTTACGGCAATAACAGCATTCTGATTCCATACCGCTTTGCTTACCAGGCAGGATTAAACAGGGCTGTAAGCCTTATTTATAGGGTCGATTTTATAAAATACCCTTCAGAAACTATCTATCCTCAAGTATATTTAAACCGTCAGTTTCATTTAAAATAAAAACGTATATCCGGCAACTTCGTGCTATAAGGAAAAAAGATATGGAACAGAAGATGAAGTTTCCTCCGGCCCATAAAGCAGCATTAACTGCACCCGAGATACTGGCTCAGCAACTTGCTCCACTTATTGGTACAAAATTTAATCTGGTAAAAAAACCAAAAACTGATGGCGCTAATCTGAGAAAGCTGGTTTCTACCACACTCAGCTCCAGCTCACCAGCCCCTGCAAAAAAATGTAATTTTTCGGTTGTTCCTCCAAAAGCAAAAGGGGTACCCAGGGTATTGCTTGAGTACATCGATACTTATCTTGTCACGTCAGGAGATTCATATAATCTTCAAGTATGGAACAGAAATCCCACGGCCGATTCTGTACAGGTTGAATATGCAAATGGAGATCTGCTTTCAGCAAAAGAGGTTCGTTTTATATTAATAAAAGTCAATATAGATAGCCATATTATTGAGTCGGTAGTTGTTCTGACTCCTGACTATATTGTGGAAAGGTTTGGTGAATTTGGCAAACCGACCATTAAAAGTCAGATCATAATTTCAGAGCGAGCCCGCAATAAGGTGCTCTCACTTCCTGATGGCCTACTATACTACCCTGATGATACGTTAATGGGTCATCCTGATAACACGTCCAATTTATCTGATTTTAGTATACATGACGAGCCCACAGCCAGCAGTTTACTTCCTTTAAGTACGATAAAAGATATGGTTAAAAAATACATAATTGGTCAGCCTGTCGCTCCAGCCGCCACAAAAAATCGAGGCCAAATGCTGGAAGAGCTTATTGCCAATACGCTAGGTTATTCGACAAGCGGAACAGCATTAGCAGCAGGCTTTCCCGATATAAGAAATCAGGCATTGGAAGTAAAAATTCAGGATTCTCCAACAATTGACCTGGGCAAGTATACACCTGAATTCGAAGAAGAAATAGAAAACTGTGCGGGTTTCACTACACGAAATAGCCGATACCTGATTGCGTTGACTAACCCAACAACAAGTATTATCGAGGGGGCAATCCTTTGCCCTGGCTACCGACTGGGTGAGCACTTTTCTTATATTGCAAATAAAAACTTCAAGGTACAACGCACAATTAAAATGAGCTTTTTTAATTCACTTAGAGGACAATCTGTTTTCAACCCTGAGTACTAAGCTATGACAAAGCAGGGGCCCTGAAAGCAGACAGGACTAACGCATTTATCTCTGCTTCGGCCTCTGCCCTATGCTCTCTTTCTAACCGGTAACAGATTTTTGTTAGCTCTATAATTTTTTGCGATTCTGACAGCACAGGGTCAGGGACAGGAAACTGTTCAACATACTGACTTATGAACCGTCTTTTATTTGAATAGAGCTTATTCTGAAACTTCATATCGTAAAAAGTTTCTATAAAACTGGAATTTGCAACACCGAGCACTAACCAGATCAAGTCAGGGGTCTCTTTCTGGTAATCATTTAACATCCAGTAGCAATCACCGTTCACGATGCTACCCGTCTCATCCAGCCAGAATGTTGGTTCTTCGCATATATCCCTGAAAACCAGTTTTGGCTCACACCACAGCTCAGGCTTTTGTGGAACCCAGATTTCATACCAGTTCCGACCTGCAGATATTACATACTTCCGGCCTTCCAGTTGTTTCCTGTGAGACTCAAGATAGCGCCTTGATACAGGGTAATGATCAATATCAACAGCCCTTTTTTTGCCATTAAAATTTTCATGGGTATACAGAATTTTTTTGGAATTTTTCAGATCAACTTTATAACGTTCCGCGACGTGATGCGTTGTCAGAGTCTGCAAGAGTTCTGGTTCAAAACCGGTTTCCACTAACCAGTCAGCATGTATAAACACATTATCTGCAGTTGTTTTTACACCTACACGTATTTTTCCTATGTCCTTAAACTGGCACCATGTGGCCTCGGCAACACTAGATAACCACTTTTCAGATTCTTCATCCTGTAGCCGCCAAACATCAGAAGGCTTCTGGTCAAAAATCAGCGTGCCATGTTTAACCAGATACGCATCTTTTTTGGCTTTTACAAGACCATTATAAGACAGCGCTTCTACCTGATTAGTAACTTCAGGTGCTGGCAGTTCTGAATATGACTTTTCCAGATAGACAGAAGAAAATGGAATAACGTCATCAGAGCTATGCTGCCCTGCGGGCTTCATAACAATCACCGCTGGCAAAACAGCAGCATCAAAAACCTTTGTGTCTCCGAAGTCCCATATTCCTTGAATATCATACAAATCAAACAAGCGCTCTCGAAACTTTCCTGCGCCTTTGGTTGTCATAAATCTATTTGAAACAATAACACCTGCAACACTTTCTTTTTTCAATACAGTTGTCATCGCAATCATAAAGGCCTGATAAATATCAACCTTACCCTTCAAACCAAAGTTTTTGCTTAATTGCTGAGCTGCTTCAGCACCCAGTACTTGAGTTCTAATATAAGGAGGGTTCGCTATTAACAAGTCAAATTCAGGTAAGGTCGGATCTACGAACAGATTCTGTGACTTATTTTGTGTTGATTTTTCAAGGCAAGCCTGAAGAAAGTCTCTATGGTGAACAACTAACTTTATATCCGGAAACAGTGCAAAAATACGTTCTTTTGTTATTTCAAGAGATTTTTTGTTTATATCAAAAGCATGAGCCTCGACATCAACAACACCCTTATTCACCAGGGAAGATATAAGGCTGACCAGAAGTTCTCCATCGCCAACAGCAGGGTCAATAACTTTCATACTTTCTTTTAAACAGGCATGACCAACAATCTGACCTGCTATAAAATCTGAAACGCTATCAGGTGTATAGTGAGCTCCTTCTTTCTTGCGACATTCTACGTGACTATATCGTTCTTCACTCATTCTGATTTCCAAAAACCAGGGTTTAACAACCCGATAATTTATTCAAAACAAACAGAATAAGGGGCCTGTTTATTTTATGCAAATAACCAAGTTTATCAGAATACGGCTACAGAAAAATTCAAAACTGACAGGCTGCCGCAGAAGTTAATCTCAATGGCAACAGCGAGCCTCCCCTGCCCACTGCGTGTACGGGTGGGCAAGGCAGCTCTCTTTCTGGACTGTCGGTTATCAAATCCAGATATTTTGCAGACCCTCACCGAGGCTTAGCTGTCAGTCCTTTTACCACCACCAGGTCTGGCGTGTTGACTGTTACAACAGTCAATGGCGGTATTACAGTGGTTTGTATGATCAGCAGCACCTGCCTGCAACGGGTCGGCCTGCGCCATCTCAGCACGGGCCTGACGAATAATCTGTATGGATGAGCTCAGGAACAGCGCCGCCATAAAGAACGCAACCGCCAGATCAGGCCAGGCACTCCCGGTTGCCCAGACCCCGCTGGCAGCAGCGACCACCACCAGATTTCCAATGGCATCGTTACGACTGCATAGCCAGACAGAGCGCACATTGGCATCACCGTTACGATAACGCATCAGCAACAGTACGCTGATCATATTCGCCACAAATGCACTGATCGCGATAGAGCCCATGGTTAACGCATCCGGTGTATTAAGAATAAACACCTTGTACAGGGTGCTACCTGCCACCCAGAGCGCCATCAGCGTCAGGCTGATCCCCTTCGCCAGCGCTGCCCGGCTACGAATACTGAGCGCCTTACCAATCGCCCACAGACTGACCCCATAGCTGATGGTGTCGCCAAGAAAATCCAGCGCATCCGCCTGCAATGCCTGCGACCCGGCAATCCAGCCTGCGATCATCTCAACAAAAAACATCACCGCATTAATGACAATCACTACCAGCAGAATACGGCGGTACGCAGCACTGGTGCCGTCAAAGTTCTGATTCTGTCCACAGCAGCTACCAGCCATGGGGGCTCTCCTCAAGTTCAATACCGTGTTCCTGATACGGATTCCTGCATACAGGTTTCCAGCCTGGTACAGCGTTCCCTGCTGAACAGAATCAAGCCTAATAGCTCCAGTAACTGGAGCTTCAAGCGCTTTTCAGGATTTTTATGTAGCGCGGGTTATGTGCGTGTCTTCGCATTTCCAGGTACGCTGTCAGCAACAATCGCACCTCAGCTACGCACACCATGCAGCAAACAGACACCCCGGAACCGCAGAATGACACACCCTGATGACAACACGCTGGCTCAACCCATCGCCATTGGCCGGTTGTCAGCGCTCACTGACTGCAAGATCCCGACCATCCGTTATTACGAAGAGATCGGGCTGCTACCACCAGCCGCCCGCAACGCCGGTAATCAGCGCCGTTACAACCAGCAGCATCTGCTCAAACTGCGGTTTATCCGTCATGCCCGCGCACTGGGTTTTGACCTGGAAGCGATCCGCGAACTGTTGCAGTACAACGATGCACCAGACCATCACTGCCATGATGCCGACCAGATTGCCCGCCGCCATCTACAGGCGGTAAAGCGCAAAATAGCCCGGCTGGAGTCACTGCGCGAAGAGCTGGAACGGATGCTCAGTGAGTGTCACCAGCTTAACCAGCATCCTGAAGGGGAAAACCATTGTCGTATTCTGGAAGTGCTGGCCGATCATGCACTGTGTGCAACCGAACATGGCCAGCCCGATGGCATTGCCGCAACAGACGCTGCGGCCAGAGGCAGATAAGGACAGAAAGTCAGATAAGGACAGAAAGCCAGATAAGGAATAGAGGCCAGCATACGGCGGCTCAGCAAGCTAAGCCGCCAGGCAAAATCAGCCCGCTTCCAGCGTCATCCACTGGCTGAGCTGCTCCAGGGTCAGCAACTCACTGAAGTAACGCCCCTGCATCAGCGCACAACCCTGATTGATCAGCTGGCTGAGCTGACCGGCACTGCTGACCCCTTCCGCCATCAGTGCAATGGTCGGTGCCGCCAGCGCCAGCTGAGCGGCACTGGTATTACCAGGGTCATTAAGGCTCTGTACGTGCGCAGCATCCAGTTTCAGCCAGTCCGGTTGCAACTCGTGCACCCGACGCGGCTCCATCAACACCGCATTTACGCCCCGCAGACAGACCCGGAAACCCAGTTCCTGCAGATCAAATACCAGCCCTTCATGGGCCAGCGCCACCTCGGCGTCCAGTTCCAGTACCAGCTGGCTGGCCAGTAACTGCTCGTTGCGTACAGCATACTCAAGGTCAGTAATAAAGTCAGACGCCAGAATCTGCGGCTCTTCCAGATGCACCAGCAGCAGATCACAGCCAGGCAGGTTACTCAGGCTCTGCTGTACCTCCAGCAGTGCTTGCCACAGCCATTCGTTGAAGGCAGGAATTGCCTCCCCCTGTAATGCAGCGGGCATCAGTTCGGCGCTACCCTGCCAGCCCAGTTGCGGGTGTTGCCAGCCAGCCAGCAGTTCAGCACCACAAAGACGGTGACGACTGTTATCGAACACCGGACAGTACTGCAAGGTCAGCTGACCTGCCGAAATCGCCCGTTTCAGATCAACACCGTGGATCATCGCTTCAGTATGCTGAGTACCGCTAAGGCCGCTGTAGTACAGGCAGTAAGTGTTACGCCCGGCACGTTTGGCAGCATACATGGCCAGATCTGCCGAACGCAGCAGGCTGGACTCATCACGGCCATGCTGCGGGAAGATCGCCACCCCGGCACTGGCGCTGACAAACAGCTCCCGGCGGTCAATATAGATACCATGACTGAGTCGCTCGACTACCCGATGGGCGACGGTTTCAGCGTCGTCTGCGGCATAGAGGCCATTAACCATCAGTACAAAGGTATCACCACTAAAACGGGCAACCAGATCTTCACTGCGTACCACCGAACGGAGCCGGTCAGCCACTTCATTCAGCAGCACTGTACCGGCTTCACTGCCCAGGGTGTCATTGATCCACTGGAAACGATCAAGGTCGATACAGATCAGTGCAAGACTGCTCTGCTGAATACGGTTACGTTCCAGCTGCTGCGCCAGCCGCTGACGGAATTCTTCAGTTTCCAGTAGCGCCCCCGGTGCCACCGCCTGCAGCGGCGCTTCAGCAAGGCCGGTTTCAGCACCGGTGCGGATGCTGCGTTCATCGCTGTGCATAGCAATCAGATACAGTTGCTGATGCGGATGCCAGTACATGCGCACCCGCCAGCTTTCGCCCCGTTGCGGTGCTCGCAGTGTTACCTGCGCCATACCGTTTTCCTGCGCGCGCTGGCATAGCTGCTCCAGCTTGCCTGCATGCAGCCGGGTGTGCATACGGGCCAGCGGCTGGCCTGCTGCAGGGTGGTCAAACTGCCAGTGCAGTGCATACGCTTCGCTTACTGACTGGTAGTGGTAATCTGCCCCGATCCAGGCATAACGCTGATCGGAATGGGTCATCGACATCTCTCCTCCAGGGCATCCGGTGTGCCGCACTTTTTCAGCGCAGTCTGTAACGGGATGCAACAGCTCTGCTCAATCCTTGGCGTTAATCTGCTTCTCCAGCACACTGAGCTGCTGCTCCAGCTGTTCCAGCCGGTCACGGGTACGCGCCAGTACCGCCTGCTGGGCATCAAACTCTTCCCGTGTTACCAGATCCATCCGGCTGAATGTGCTCTGTAACAGGCTGCGCACCTGCTCCTGCATCATAGCCTGCCCGGGCAGGTCAGGCTGGTTCTGCAGCAGCCGGGTGAACTGTTCACTCAGGCCTTCAATCAGTTTGCTATCAATCATGGCATTGCCTCCTGGTCTGCAAGGGACTGGACACTATATACCAAGGAAGCGGTAGCTGCCTGCCTGCATTTCCCCTGAGTCTGACGGCTGTCATATTCAGGCCGTTTTACCTGCCACGCACTGCACAAAAATTGCGCACCAAGGTGGTGCAAGATGCCAGTGCAAGCGCACATTTACTACTCACCATCATCAGCCCTTCACCACTTACTTTTACAGAAAATACCTATAACTATTTGTTTTAAAAGGATAATTAATACCTGGCACATTGTTCGCTGAATACCTGGCAAGTCAGACTGAAAAACTGCACCAGCACAAAGCAACAGGCAACGCGGTGCAATAGATAACACACACGGCTGACCGGTGCCGTGACCTGAAACCCGATTTATGCCCTGCCAGCAGGCAGGCGAAAAGAATCTGAACTGAAGAACCTGTCCGGAGGATAGCGTGATGGATGAACTGCTCAAGGCGACCGCTGCCGATCTGACGCAGCTGAAGTATGCGGTCGATACCTTTTACTTTCTGATCTGTGGTGCGCTGGTAATGTGGATGGCCGCCGGTTTTGCCATGCTCGAAGCGGGCCTGGTACGGGCCAAAAACACCACCGAAATTCTGACCAAGAACATCGCGCTGTTTGCGATTGCCTGCACCATGTATCTGTTGTGCGGTTACTACATCATGTACAGCTCCGATGCCGGTGGCATCATGCCAGATCTGGGTGTACTGATTGGTGAAGAAAACGGTGTTGATGCGGTACTGGCCGGTGGCGATGACGCCCCGTACTACTCCTCTCGCTCAGATTTCTTCTTCCAGGTGGTGTTCGTTGCCACGGCGATGTCGATTGTCTCCGGTGCGGTTGCCGAGCGCATGAAGCTGTGGGCATTCCTGGCCTTCACTGTCGTGCTGACCGGCTTTATCTACCCGGTTGAAGGTTACTGGACATGGGGTGGCGGCTTCCTGAGTGAAGCAGGCTTCTCTGACTTCGCCGGTTCCGGCATCGTACATATGGCTGGTGCTGCGGCTGCTCTTGCTGGCGTACTGCTGCTGGGTGCCCGTAAAGGCAAGTACGGTAAAAATGGTGAAATCTACGCAATTCCCGGTGCCAATATGCCACTGGCAACCCTGGGTACCTTTATCCTGTGGCTGGGCTGGTTCGGCTTCAACGGTGGTTCCGAACTGAAACTGTCTGATGTGGGTGAAGCCAATGCCGTTGCTCAGGTGTTTGTTAACACCAATGCCGCCGCTGCCGGGGGTGTCATCGCCGCGCTGCTGACCGCTTATCTGAAGTTCCGCAAGGCCGATCTGACCATGGCACTGAACGGTGCACTGGCCGGTCTGGTGGCGATCACTGCTGACCCACTCAGCCCGAGTGCCGAGTTCTCAGTACTGATTGGTGCTATCGGTGGTGCGCTGGTCGTGATCTCCATTCTGGCACTGGATCGTCTGCATATTGATGATCCTGTCGGTGCAATCTCCGTACACGGTGTTGTTGGCATCTGGGGTCTGCTGGCTGTACCACTGAACAATGCTGACGCAACCTTCAGTGCGCAGCTGCTGGGTATCGCCTGCATTTTCGGCTGGGTATTCGTGGCCAGTCTGGCGGTATGGGCGCTGTTGAAAGTAACCATCGGTATCCGGGTCAGCGATGAAGAAGAATACCTGGGCTCCGATATTGTTGAGTGTGGCATTGAAGCCTACCCGGAATTTACCACCGGTAAAGGCATGACCGGCGCCAGCAGCAGCTCGGTAGTGCGTAAAGAACGTCGCAAGCCTGCCAGCAGTACTGATGACACGCTGAAACCGGGCGAAGCTTACTGAACAGCCCTCTTCGGATGACTTTCAGACCACACAGGTAACTGTTGAACTATAGGCCAGGATACCACCACCGCAGCCCCGTCAAGGGGCTGCAACCCCCTACCGGCCATGCGAACCGGTACGATTGCGGGTATACTGGCGGCAAATTTTACTGATCAATAACTCACCAGCACTGCTGTCATTGACCAGCAGACGCTGGTTTCAGATGCAGGCTGACAATGAGGAGAAGGATATGAAACTGGTTACTGCGGTGATCAAACCGTTCAAACTGGATGATGTCCGTGAGGCACTGTCCGAAATCGGAATTCAGGGTGTAACGGTTACCGAAGTCAAAGGCTTCGGCCGTCAGAAGGGCCACACCGAACTCTATCGTGGTGCAGAATACGTAGTGGATTTTCTGCCAAAAGTAAAAATCGAAGTTGCCATTGATGACGACATGATCGATCAGGTAATTGAAGCGATTGCAGGCACTGCCAACACTGGCAAAATTGGTGATGGCAAAATCTTCATCAGCCCGCTGGAGCAGGTTATCCGCATCCGTACCGGCGAAAGCGGCCCGGACGCGCTCTGATCATAACAGGCCAGCCTGGTGCTGGCCTGTTGTACCGGCCAGCCGTCCACACTGTCCGGTACAGCACTTCAACCACAGCTAACATGCCAGACAGTACCTCACACCAGGTTTTCACATCAACCCCCCTCTTTTCAGCCTCAGCTTTCCAGCAACGCTACCACAGTGCATCTGTACTGACATATTCTTCCAGGTTATTTTTAATAATGATTCATTGATACGGCTCAATAGCTTTCAACCTGTATCGTTTCAATCCCGCTCTGTGCTGTCCTAGAATCGACCTCTTGCCTAATACACTGACAGGATGACCGGTTTCCCGCTCCCCTGTGACCCGACAGGTACAATCTGATATACCTTGCAGTTCGTTCTGCTGTCCGAACACCGGCCCGGCGTGGTGATTTCGCGTCCGAGGCTATCAGCCTGATAAAAATAACAATGCTGGCCCAGGAAGTATGATGAAACAGGAAATTGCAACTGTATTTCGCCCACTACAGCACTCGGCGCTGGGCGCTGCCGTAATCTCCCCTGATTACCGGCTGATCCGGGTTAACCCGGCACTGCTGCAACTGCTGGGCTACCAGCAACATGAGATGGTTGAGCAGCCAATGCGACGTTTTACCGCCCGAGGCCAGCGCGCCTGCCATGCCAGCCAGCTGTCAGCATTACTCAAAGGCGAGATCAACGACTTTGACCTGCGGGTTGATCTGCTCAGCCAAAGCGGTGAAAAGGTAAATACTCACCTGTCGGTAACACCCATTTTTGACCTCGACCACAATGTCTGTGGCGCAGTGATGCTGGTTGTTGATGTCACTGCCGATATTCTGCGCGACCTGGAACTGAAAAAGATGTACCAGGCGGTAGAGAACTCGGGCAGTGCGGTTGTCATTACCGATCACTGTGGTGTGATTGAATACGCCAACTCCCGCTTCACTGACATTACCGGTTATCTGACCGCCGAGGTAATCGGCAAAACCCCAGCCATTCTGCGTTCGGAACAGACCCCCGACAGCACCTATAAAGAACTGTGGAGCAGTCTGGCCGCTGGGCAGAAATGGCGCGGTTCCCTCTACAACCAGCGCAAGAATGGCACTCATTACTGGGCCTTGCAGTCAATCTCACCGGTACATGATGACCAGGGCAAGCTGGTTAATATTGTTTCCGTCAGTGAAGACATCACCGCCATGAAAGAACATGAGCGGCAGATGGAACAACTGGCCTACTACGACCCACTGACCAGGCTGGGCAACCGTCGTCACTTCCGTGAAAAACTGGATGAAGTGATCTGCATGCCAGGTGAACACTACCAGGCACTGCTATTGCTTGACCTGGACGGTTTCAAGCAGATCAACGACACCATGGGCCACGAAGCCGGTGACAACCTGCTGGTCACCATTGCCAGCCGGTTGCGCTATACCGTGGCCGCACCCAGCACCGCCTATCGACTGGGCGGCGATGAATTCACCATTATTCTGCGTAATCTGCCAGGCCTGGCTGCACTGGAACAGCAGGTCGAGACTCTGATTGAGATGCTGCGTCAGCCCATCCGGCTGGCCAGCCGTGATATCAACGTCACCGTCAGTATCGGCGTTACCATGATCAATGTGGATGGCCACGACGGCAGTGCATTACTGCGTAACGCTGACCTGGCCATGTATGCTGCCAAAGCTGCCGGACGTAATACCTGGCAACAGTATCAGCCAGAAATGAACATCGCTGCCCGTCGTAGCATGACCCTGGAACTGGACCTGCGCATGGCGCTGGAACACAATCAGTTCCACCTGATGTATCAACCCCAGGTATCACTGGAAAGCGGTCAGATTATCGGTATGGAAGCGCTGATTCGCTGGCGTCACCCGGTGAACGGTATGGTGTCACCGGTAGAATTTATTCCAAAGACAGAAGAAACCGGCCTGATTGTGCCAATCGGTCGCTGGGTTTTGCAGGAAGCCTGCCGAGCGGCCGTCAAAGTACAGCAGCAGTGCCAGCGGCCACTGCGGGTTGCCGTTAACCTCTCTGCCCGTCAGTTTGACGACAAACTGGTTGAAACCGTACGCCATACGCTGGCAGAAACCGGCCTGTCACCGCGCTATCTTGAGCTGGAAATCACTGAAGGCGTGCTGATGGACAACCTGCAACAGGCAATGCAGATCCTGCAGCAGCTGCGCGATATGGGCATTACCCTTGCCATTGACGATTTTGGTACCGGCTATTCTTCGCTGAATTACCTGAAAAAGATGCCGGTCGATATTCTCAAAATCGACCGCTCCTTTGTGCAGGACATTCCCCACGACAGTGATGATATAGCCATTACCAACACCATCATTTCAATGGCAGGCCAGCTGGGCCTGAGTGTGATTGCTGAGGGCATTGAAACCCGCGAGCAGATGCAGTTTCTGCAACAGCATACCTGCATCATTGGTCAGGGGTTTCTGTTCAGCCCGCCGGTAGCACTGGATGAGCTGATCGAGCTTTGCCAGCTGGAACTGGTACAGCACGAGTGTTTCAGCACTACCTGAACTATCACGAGCTATTACTAACAGTAACGAACAGCCACGGACAGCCGGTTGCAGGCGCGCATATATGCCCGGCCGTCAGCGCTGTACAGCCAGCATTCCCTCATCTCTCGACGGTATGACATAACCGGGCGATTTACCGCCACAGTGCTGCCACTTTAGTCATACAACCAATCGCTGAATATTACTGCTGTTTTAATCATTTTATTCAGAATAGAAAATACGCTTATTTTTCAAAAGATTATCTTTACCGTCTACTCTGTCGGGGAATTTAACGTCTGTTCACGGGTATGTTTATTGCTTGTTCATTCTGACTATCGCCCGTGCCATAAAGCGTCTAAGGTTAATTCCGCTTGCAGTACATGGAGTACGCGGCTGGCTACGGCCTACTTTCCAATCACCAGGGAGGCAGATATGGCAAGTGCATTAAATGCGCAGTTCTATTTCGAGGACGCTCCTTATTCCTACAACCATCATTCAGACCTGTTCGAAAACCGTTGCAGCGAACACGCCCAGCAGAGTATGCAGCAGCAGAAAGCGGTACTCCAGGCACTGCTCTGCGAGTACTACCAGCTGTTGCTGGAGGAATTCGGTAACAATATACCCTCAGACACCCAACCCGCACAGACACTGAACAGCCTGCTGGAGATCTGCCAGGCCTGGATAGATGCGGATCTCAGCCCTGTTGCCAGTATCAAACATCCACAGCATTTCAGATTCTGGTGCCAATTTCACACCACCATTCACCAGTACTGCCAGCTTCAGAAACGCCTGTTAAGTTTTCCTGCCAGTATTGAGCACTGGCAATATGACCGCCGTCACCCAACCTGAAACCCGGATAATTCCAGCAGCGTTGTAGTAACCACTACAGTAGTAACCACTACAGTAGTAACCGCCACAGTAGTAACCGCCACATAAGACAGATACCTGTGTACATATCGGTTATCCAGGACAGCAGGTATCCACAACGGTTCAGGCTGTCCTGAGCCGTTTTACTTCCAGCCACAGTAACAGCCGCTCCATCAGTTCAAATTCCAGCTGCCGTAACTGTGCCGCAGTAACAGGCCTGTCAAAATGCCAGACCACACCTTCGCCATCATAGGGATGTACCGGTAACGGGCATTCCTGACGGTCTGCCAGCGTAATAATGCTGTCAAACGTCTGTCCCGCCAGTTTTCGCATGGCAACCGGTTTCAGTGCCACCGGGCGACGCTGCAACTGTGCCACTCGCTGCTGTACCGACACAGGTATCGCAACCGGCACAATACCTGCGGTGCGGGCCTGAATACGCCCTCCGGTCAGCCGGTATAGCCAGGCTGCGGCCAGTGGTGAACAGATCGCATTATCACGACAGATAAAAAGAACCGAGTGTGAAGCCCCCGGACGTGAAGGCCTGCTCCATTGATGAGTGTGCTGCATATAACGTCTCCCTGCAAAAAAGCCCGTACCGGCTGAAACAGCCTCAGCAATATAGGCAAGCGAAACGTATAAAGGTTACCGGCCAGGAAGACATGTCACGAAAACTTAACAGCCAGCTGTCAGGTATCAGAGGTGGGCGAAAAAACAGAAACGGCCCCTCAGGGCCGTTCGGGCAGCTCAACAGAGCCGGACGCTGTCAGATAGCAGTCACAGCAGCAGATCAGTCCAGCTGGGACAGATCACGTACTGCGCCTTTATCAGCGGAAGTTGCCAGCTTGGCGTAGGCTTTCAGGGCTGCGGATACACGGCGCGGACGCTCTTCAACCGGCTTCCAGCCCAGCTTGTCCTGTTCAGCACGGCGTATCGCCAGTTCTTCGTCAGACAACAGAACATCAATGGTACGGTTTGGAATGTCGATGCGGATACGGTCACCGTTACGCACCAGACCAATAGCCCCACCCGCCGCTGCTTCAGGGGATACATGGCCAATCGACAGACCGGAAGTGCCACCCGAGAAACGACCATCGGTCAGTAATGCACAGGCTTTGCCCAGACCTTTCGACTTGATGTAAGAGGTCGGGTACAGCATCTCCTGCATGCCCGGGCCACCCTGTGGGCCTTCGTAACGTACAATCACCACATCGCCAGCCTGCACTTTGTCATCCAGAATGTTGGCAACCGCTTCATCCTGAGACTCTGTAATATGTGCCGGGCCTTCAAATACCAGAATCGACTCATCAACACCGGCAGATTTCACCACACAGCCGTCCAGTGCAATGTTGCCGAACAGTACCGCCAGGCCGCCTTCCAGCGAGAAGGCATTTTCCAGGTTACGGATACAACCATTTTCACGGTCACCATCCAGTGTTGGCCAGCGAGTCGCCTGGCTGAAAGCAACCTGAGTTGGAATGCCCGCAGGGCCTGCCTTATAGAACTCCAGCACTTCCGGTGATGGGTCACGCATGATGTCCCACTGGTCCAGCGCGTCTTTCATGGTTGGCGTATGCACGGTCGGTACATCGGTATGCAGTTTACCGGCGCGGTCCAGCTCACCCAGAATCCCCATGATGCCACCGGCACGATGCACGTCTTCAATGTGATATTTCTGCGTGTTCGGTGCCACTTTACACAGCTGTGGTACCACACGGGACAGACGGTCAATATCTTTCAGGGTGAAGTCAATCTCTGCTTCCTGAGCAATCGCCAGCAGATGCAGGATGGTGTTGGTGGAACCGCCCATGGCGATATCCAGGGTAATCGCATTTTCGAATGCCTTGAAGCCCACAGAACGCGGCAGTACACGCTCGTCGTCCTGCTCGTAATACTGTTTTGCCATCTCGACAATGGAACGGCCTGCACGCAGGAACAGCTGCTCACGGTCAGCATGGGTTGCTACCACAGTACCATTACCAGGCAGTGCCAGACCCAGCGCTTCCGCCAGACAGTTCATGGAGTTGGCAGTAAACATGCCGGAGCAGGAACCACAGGTCGGACAGGCAGAACGCTCAACCTCATCCACCAGCTCATCAGAGGCGGTCGGGTCGGCGGCCAGTACCATGGCGTCTACCAGGTCCAGCTTGTGCTCGGACAGTTTGGTTTTACCCGCTTCCATCGGGCCACCGGAGACAAAGATCACCGGAATATTCAGGCGCATGGCCGCCATCAGCATTCCTGGGGTGATCTTGTCACAGTTGGAGATACACACCAGTGCATCAGCACAGTGGGCGTTAACCATGTATTCAACGGAATCAGCAATAATGTCGCGTGATGGCAGCGAGTACAGCATGCCGTCATGGCCCATGGCGATACCGTCATCAACTGCAATGGTGTTGAATTCCTTGGCGACACCGCCAGCTTTCTCGATTTCGCGAGCAACCAGCTGACCCATATCTTTCAGATGCACATGGCCTGGTACAAACTGAGTAAAGGAGTTGGCAACTGCGATAATCGGCTTGTGGAAATCTTCATCCTTCATGCCGGTGGCACGCCAGAGCGCACGCGCACCGGCCATATTGCGGCCAGCAGTGGATGTTTTGGAACGATATTGAGGCATGAACGGATTCCTCGGTCTTCTTTGGCTCTTTCGTTATGATAGTTTCACAGCGGATGCCGGTAGGGTTATTGACTGCTGAAGCACCGGCCATCGGTACTCCAACAACAGCCAGCGCCGGTTATCAGGCGATCTGCCATAATCCTGATAACTGCTGGTCTGCGGTGGCCCGCCATGTACGAGGCCTTCAGTGTACCAGATGGCGAACGGGGCAGAAAAAGTACATCACGACCGACCACAACATAGCGACGTTTCACTACCAGACATCCGTCACCAGATATCCAGTACCGGGTTGCCAGCACCGTCGTTTCCCGGCAATCTCAATCTGGTCGACAATAGCCAGCAGGCAGCCTTTGCTGAGTCAGACACCCTTTAGCATATGCCAGTCAGGAACCACCATGTCTCAGATAGATAAGAAAAAAATTCGCGCCGATAAATGGATGCGCCGTTTTCTGTACAGCGGAATCCCTATGGGATTGATCAGCATCGCCAGTCTGTGGCTGGGGCAATGGCTGGGCAGCTCGGCAATGGGACAGCTGTTTATTGTCAGCGCGACAGGGGCGCTGGTTGTCGGCATGGCCTACAACGTGCGTTTTGTGATGCTGGCGGTACGTCAGCAGCGCAGTATTGAAAATTCTGATTCTACAGAATAAGCAGGGCTTATAGCGCTTCCCTACTGTCACCTGTTTGTGAGTGTCTGCTGTCGTATTTCAGTCCCGAATGTTCGATCAGCGAGAGGCAAGGGGATGGCGACTCACAGGCATTGCTGAACCGTAGCGACGACATCACCACCGTTGCCCGTCGGCTGGAAACCCTGCGTTAACGCGCTGTATTAACCCCCGCATTCTGAATGCCCTGACGCTGAAACCTGCCCGGACACCAGGCAGGTTTCAACCAGTCAACCACTTACCCCAGTGGTTATGCCCGGATTATCATCAGCTAGCGCCCTGATCTGACAAACTGACAGCAACATGCAGGCTGGCATTCACGCCGAATTAAGTTGTCCCACGCCACACTGTAACGCACTGATCACCGTCTGCGCAGCGACTGCGTACCGGTATTGCGTTTAGCTCACAGTGCAATCCACTCACCGTTCAGGCACCAGAACGCATTGGCCACACACAATGAATGCACTGTACAGACGGGCATGGTTGCCCGGTTCCGAGGAGGTTGGCATGACACAGTCAGCAGCGGCTGCAACGCCTGCAAAAACCAGCGCACTGGTAATCAGCATGCTCACACTGGCACTGATACCGTTCGAAGCACAGGCAAGCCGCCACCGGGATCATCATGACTGGGCGAAAGTGACCCATGTGGAACCAATCTACCAGCAGATACGTACTCGTACGCCACGGCAGAGCTGCTGGGATGAGCAGGTACGTGTACAACATAACCGCTATAACGACTCCTACACGGATGAGGTTCTCGGAGCAGTCATCGGCGGTGCGGTCGGTAATGCGCTGGGCACCAGCAGTAACAGTAAAAACCGGCGGATTAAAACAGCCATCGGTGCCGCGTTAGGAGCATCGGTCGGCCATGATATAGGCCAGCGTGGCAGTCGCAGTTATCGTTATCAAACACAGCGCCGTTGTACCGTCAGCCATGATGTAGAGTATTATGACGAAATTACCGGCTACCGGGTGAGTTACCGTTACAAAGGGCGACACTACCACACCCGGATGCCACACCATCCAGGTAAACGGATCAGAGTGCAGGTGAATGTTCAGCCTGCCTACTAAGCTGAGCGATAGTAAGGTTTTTCGCAGATGGCCATGCACCCTCTACGGCATACGGCTGCCAGTCTGGCACTGACAGCGTTGATTATCACTCCGGGCAACACAGTTGCCGCCGCAGGGCCGCAAAGCCTGCAACTGAGTGAACGAACCCTGAGTCTGCAAGAAGCAGTCAGTCAGGCCCGTCGCCAGTTTGGCGGCAAGGTGATTAAAGCCTACCCCCTGCATCTGAAAGGCCGTCATGTCTACCGGATTCGCATGATGCGCCCGGACGGCCGGGTTCGAGAAGTGATGCTTGACGCCCATAGCGGTAAACCGCTGCGCCGCAAAAACAAATAGCTGACAACAATACAGACAAGCGACAACAATACAGACAAACGACAACAACAGCGCAGAAGGGTGTCGGTTAGAGAAGAATGCCTGTTAGAAAAGAATGTCTGTTAGAAAAGAATGTCTGTTAGACAGTGTGCAGCAACGCTTGTTAAAAAAGCTTTTGAGGACTTCCATAGATGAAAATACTGGTTGTTGAAGATGATGCAGACCTGCGTCGCCAACTGACAAGCGCCCTGACCGGCCGCGGCTATACCGTCGAAGAAGCCGCTGACGGTGAAGAGGCCCGTTATCTGGGGCTGGAATTCCCTTATGATCTGGCCATTGTTGATCTCGGCCTGCCCAAACTGTCCGGGGTTGAAGTGATCCGCCAGTGGCGTACCCACAATATTCCGTTCCCGGTACTGATTCTGACCGCCCGCGGTGACTGGCAGGACAAGGTAGAAGGGCTGGAAGCCGGTGCAGATGACTACCTGGTCAAACCGTTTCATATGGAAGAACTGGCCGCCCGTCTGAACGCCCTGCTGCGCCGGGCCGCAGGCCACGCCTCCCCGGTGATCGAAATCGGCCCGATTGTACTGGATACCAGTGCTCGCACCGTACACCGCAACGGCGTGATGGTAAAACTGACCAGCTACGAATACCGCACCTTTGAATACCTGGCCCTTAATGCCGGTAAAACCATCTCCAAAACCGAGCTGACCGAACACCTGTACCACCAGGATTACGACCGCGACAGCAACGTCCTGGAAGTTTTCGTGCGCCGCCTGCGTGGCAAACTGGACCCGGACGGTACCCTGAATCCGATTACCACTGTACGTGGGCTGGGCTACCGCATTGAACCTGCCGGTGAAAGCTGAGCACAGCCCCTGACTCACAACCGCCCTGTCACCTGCCTGATACCGGCTCTGCGGTATCAGGCTGACTGAAATCTGAGCATGTCCACACCAGAACAGCCAACCGATACACAGCGTAACGCTGTAATACAGCCCCGCTCTGAGCGGCAGCTTTCGCTGCGTCAGAAACTGTCACGTCACCTGCCCCGTTCGCTACGTAAGCGTCTGCTACTGGCGTCAGCGCTGCTGTTACCGCTGATCATGCTGCTGGCCTGGTGGGCGCTCTTGAAGTCCTACCACACCAGCCAGGAAGCTTCGGTACGTGAACGTATGCAGTTACAGGTTTACCTGTTACTGGGGGCCGCCGAGGTTACCGCCACCGGCATCGTATTACCCCAGGTGCTGACCGAACCCCGTTACAGCCAGCAGGGCTCCGGGCTTTACGCTGCCCTGCACCAGTCAGACGGCCGTCTGATGTGGCGTTCACCGTCCAGCGCGCTGCTGGCCGATATTATCCAGCCACCGCCAGACGATATGCCCCCCCCTGGCCACCCGATGTTCGACCACCTGGAACAACATCAGGTATACCGTCTCCGCTTCCCGGTGATCTGGGAAACGCTGGAGCGGGAATATCAGCTGATGTTTACCGTGCTGGAAAGCGATCTACCTACCCGTAAAGCAATTGCTGAGTACCGTCACCGCCTGACTATCTGGCTACTGTCTGTCGCAGTGCTGGCATGGGGTATTCTGTGGGTCATCATGAGCTGGGGCTTGCGGCCACTGGGCCAACTGGCCACCGACCTGAAAAAGCTGGAAAGCGGCGAACGCCGTCAGCTGGAAGGGCGTTACCCAACCGAAGTACAGGCAATTACCGATAACCTGAACCACCTGCTGACCAGCGAACAGCAACAACGCGAACGCTACCGCAACACCCTGGGCGACCTGGCACACAGCCTGAAAACCCCGCTGGCAGTGATTCGCGGCGCGGGCGATGAAGGGCTGAGCCCCCAGCAGTACCGTCAGACAGTGGAAGAACAGGTGCAACGGATGAATCAGATCGTCCAGTATCAGCTGTCACGGGCCGTAAAAAGCCATAACCAGACACCAGACACCAGCGTCGCCATGCAGGGTATCGCGTTACGACCGCTGCTGGAGCGTATTCTGGGCGCATTGCAGAAGGTTTACCGTGACAAAAACTTTGAAGTAGAGCTTCGGGTTGAGCCCGAACTCTGCATTGCAGCGGATGAACGTGATCTGATGGAGCTGCTGGGTAACCTGCTGGAAAACGCCTTCAAATACGGTGACGATCAGGTGCGAGTCAGTGCGGAACGATTGCAGGATGAACTGCTGATTGAAATCGCAGATAACGGCGCTGGCGTTTCACCGGAGAAACGCCAGCGTATTCTGCAACGGGGCGAACGGGCAGATACCTCGGTGCAGGGCCAGGGCATTGGCCTGGCCGTCGCTGTTGATATTCTGAGCAGCTACGGCGGTGGCCTGAACATCGCGGACGCACCGGAGGGCGGCGCACTGTTTCAACTCAGCCTGCCGCTATAGCCAGCCCCGACGCAGGCATCAGGGCAGACGGAACAGCACTTTGACGGAACCATCTACCTGACCTGCATCCACATAGCCCACCGCACCGCTGGTGCTGGCCACACGGGCTTTTACTGCTGCGCCATCACCCACTACTTCCGGTGGCTTGCCTTTGCCAGTGAAAATCAGCCGCGACCAGTAAGATTTCAACTGCGCGGCACTTTTACCGGTCACCTGACTGTAAAACTGCTCCCGCTCGGCAGAACCTGCTGACTGATCCAGCAACACCACTCTGGTGCCTGCCAGCTTACGGGTTTTACCCAGAAACAGCTGCTTGACGGCGCGTTTATCCAGCCCGTCAGCAACCAGCGCGGAATTGGCAATCACCACCAGTTCTGCACTGGCCAGTGGGCTGAACAGCAACATCAGCAGTATGGATACAATGCCTTTTTTCATCTGTTATCTCCTTGCGCTCTGCACCTCAGGCAGACACACCGCTACACGGGTCGTCATACCTGAAGTCAAAAATCTGATCTCTTAGAACAACGGATCTCCTGGTGCACCGGGCTTGCAAAAGGCCGATCGCTTAAAACACCGCTGCTAGAACACAAAATCCACCGCCAGGCTCAGCACTTCGGCATCGGCGTTACGCGGCATACCGGCGGTCTCGAACAGGCCGGAGAAACCATTGCGCCCCTCAGTTTCAATCACGTTGTACTCCACCTTGAACGCCAGCCCCGGCTGCGGGTCGTAACGCAGACCCATCGTCCAGCTGGTCTGCTCGCCGTCTTTGATGCTGACGCCATTAACCCGAGCATCATCGGTAATTTCAGCCCAGCCCCAGGTCAGATGGGGCATCAGGTTGTCGAAGCGGTAGCCCACCGTCAGGAAAGCAGAACGGGTATCCGGGAAGTCCGGGCCATCCACTTTACGTACCGCCACTTCGCCGTAGCCGATCCAGTTGTTGTTTTCATAGGTGTAGCCCAGCGAGGTAAACGAGCCATCCAGCCCTTCCAGTACCAGACCGAAATCACGCCGGGCATTGCCCGTCACAAAGCTACCCGGTGGCATTTCTGCCACGGTGGTGAAGTCGGTATCAACATCAATGCTGGATGCCAGATGGCCGATGCGCACCCGGCCATAGTCATACTGCACAGTCAGACTGGCGCTCCACATATCACGGGATTCAAGGTCTGTTTCTGCACCACCCATATAAACTTCATCGTCAGTCTGGCCCAGCATCAGTTGCAGGGTGGCGTCGTAGTCGCCCAGACCGAAGCTGTACAGCATGTCACCACCGATATAACGGGAAATTGGCACCTGGCCATACACTTCGGTTGGCAGACGAATCCAGGGGTAGGAATAACCCACATCCAGCGACTCGGACAGCAGGAAGGCAGGCAGACGCAAGCGACCGGCACGTAACTCCAGCTCGTCACTGGCCTGGTAACTCAGGTAGGCCCACTCCGCTTCCAGCTCGTAGCTGTTACGTGGTGCTTTCACCAGCAGCTGGCCGGTGGCACTGAGGTTATCGGTGATCTGATAACGCCCCTGCAACCCGGCACGGGTGACCGGCTCGGTGCGCAGCTCGTCATTGTATTCACCCATCAGGCCATAGCGACGCTGTTCGCCATGTACCTCGGCCACCCCAAGGGTGCCAAAACCATTCATGCTGAATTCGGCCTGAGCAGTGCCTGAACACAGCCCCAGGGCAACCAGTGCAGGAAGAATGTTCCTTTGCCTTCTCATCTTGCGACTCCTGTAGTCTTACCGCCGTACATAGAGATAACGCCCACCAACTGCGCAGCAGACAGGAAGCGCCGGTCACTGGCCACTTCCGGTACGGTCATAACTTGAATTCTGTCGGGTTCGTATGGCTGACACCGCTGTCGGTATCAGGATTGATAGCGATCACTGACCCGGAATACCCCCACCAGGCCGTCCATCTTCTGGCCCACCTCGACCAGCTGGTTGCCGGTAGAAACACTGGCGCTGACAATGGCGGCGGTTTCATCGCTCACCTGGGCCATGTTGTCGCTCAGTTTGCGCACATCTTCGATACGCTGCTGCTGCACACCGGTGGCATCAGACACCCGTCCCAGCACATGATTGATCTGATCCATCACATCGCACAGCTGCACCAGATGGCGCTGTGCTTCTTTTACCTGGCAGACGCTGCTATCCACATTGCTGCGGCCATCTTCCATCGCCTCCACCACCACTCGGGTACTGGCCTGTATACGCTCGATCATCTCTTCCACCATCTGGGTAGAAGCCCGCGTACGGTTGGCCAGTTCACGCACTTCGTCTGCCACCACAGCAAAGCCGCGTCCGGCTTCACCGGCACGGGCCGCTTCAATGGCCGCGTTCAGCGCCAGCAGGTTAGTCTGTTCGGCAATGGCATTAATGACGTCGATAATCTCACCCACAGTGCTGCTATCGTCTTTGAGCTGGGTAATGGCGGTGATGGTCTGATCCATCTCGCAAGACAGCCCCAGAATGGCGGAGGCGGTTATATCAATCTCCTTCTGCCCCTTGCCCACCACCCGGTTACCGGCTTTCACCGCTTCGCAGATCTCGTCAATCTCGTGCAGCACTTCATGGGTAGATTGCGCCATCTGGTCCATAGCGCTAACTACGTTCTGGCTGAAAGCCTGTTGCTGGTCGATATGTTGCAAACCATCTTCGTTACTGCTGGCCAGCTCGCGGGAGATCGGAATCATCTGGCCGCTGGCCCCTTTCAATGCCCCCACCAGCTTGTCGATTTTCTCAACAAAGCTGTTGAAGTTATGACTCAGCTGGGCCATTTCACGGTCACCCGGTGGTTTCAGCCGCTGGCTGAGATCACCTTCACCGTTGGCAATACTGTGCAGGGACTCAATCACCCGACGCAGATTACAACTGACCTGGCGAGCCATGGTGAATGCCAGCACCATCAGCACCAGCATCAGCACAGCGCCAGTAATCACGCCCATCTGTACCGATTCACTGGCCTGCTGGTTGGCGTCTTCAATGGTGCTCAGAAAGCGGTCGTGGCTCTGGCTGCGGAAGGCTTTCATACCCTGCATAATGTCTTCCAGTGCCTGGCTCATCTGCTCAATACGCGGCTGGATGGTGGCGAAATCGGCACTGCCGTCCAGCATCGCCACGGACAGACTGCGGGCCTGCTGATAATAGGCCTGAAACAGCTGTTGCAACTGTTGAATCTGCGGTTGCTGGTCGGGGGCCAGTTGCAGTAACACCTGTAATAACTGGCGGGTTTCGTCGGCCATGGCATCGGCTTCATCCACCAGTTCCAGCTCATCGCTGGCCACGGCGGCGTTCAGGGTTTCGCGGATGCGCTCCAGCCTTACCAGGCCATGGTCGGTCTGTTCAATAATGGGAAAAGACACATCACGGATATAAAAAAAGCGTTCACTGTTATCCGATAAAACGGCATAGCTGTAAGCCAGGTAAGCAGCAAACCCCAGGCTGGCAAGCACTGGAATCAGCAGCACTCTGGCCTGAATGGAGAGGTACTGGAGCAGACTCATAAATTCACTTCCTTGGCTGACATTCTCGCCACAGCACCGACATCTGGCTCCCTGTTTCGGTCAAGAACGCCAGTGGATGCCAGCCTGCAATCCCTCCATGGTTGCGGCTTCACAACGACACCCTGGCCTGTGTCTGCGGTCAGCGGGTTGAGACCATATTACATAAGAAAAACTTAATATAGACACCAACAGCACCTCAATCCGACCATAGCCAGGGTAATAACGGCTGTTATGACGGAGGTCAAATAATCGGGGGGAACGCTGGCCACGATTTGCGACCACGGAGGAATGCCTGAAGTGGTTCTTAATCAACTGAATACGACTTTGATCGATAGGCTGAAAATCGCTATCAGATACTTACCAGTTGGTTAAATCAGCATGATGCTATCGCCCTCTGATTAACTCATAATTAATCAGTCATTGTCAGCATAACACTGACCGGCCTGCGCCTTTACAGGCTTGCCACACGTATCGGCAGCAGCCGATAACAGCAAGGCTGATAACGGGGTGACAGCCCCACCTGAGACCTTAACCTTCTTCATAATTGAAAAATGGCCCAGGGAGCTTAACAATAGTTATATGTAACAATAGTTATATGGCTGTTACTTGTAGGCTTTACAGAACTGTGCAGCCAGCGCTTTGTTTTCTGGCTTCAGCTGGCCATCACACAGCCCTGTCGGTTTCGGTTCTACACTTTCTTGCTGTGACGTATCTGACGCTTCACAGGCTGCCCGGCAGGCAATTCCAGCTGCGCGAACAGCAATTCCACATTCTGGCTCGGCAAATATTTCCAACACACAAGCTACTTCACCTGCTGCTTCAGCTGTATCGCAGGCAACTTCACAAGCGCTAATCGCATACGCAGGACCAGTGTAGAGTGCCAAAGCGGTAAAACAGAGTACTACCTTGTATTTCATGACTGACTTCATATTATTTTCCTACTCATCAGGGTTATGTAAACGCATTAAAAAATTCGTATAATTTCAGAATAAAAATGACGCCCACCTGTATAAGCACCTGCTAGCATTAAAACCGGATATTTTCTAATGCGAATTTTTATCGCACAAATAAAAGGTAGAAGTAAGATGTGCGTCACTGAAATAGCTGCCATCAGATTCAACTTCATTTAATTATCTGAAAAGCACACAAGGCAGGGCCGACAGGCGGCCCTGTTAAACAGCAGGAGATCAGTCGTTAGACGGGTAGATACCAACCAGATGTGGCTTACCATCCAGTGACTGGAAGATTTCAATCAATGTCATTGGTTGCGCCGGGAAGCCTGCTGGCAGCAGAATATTGCGTTCAGCAAGGAAGCGATAATTTATACCTGCAACCACCTGAGTAGACACTTTCACTGGAACATAGCCAAAGCCTAGTGCAGTCGGTACAACTTCACTGAACATCGCGACCTCTTCAGCAGAAGGTTCACGGTACGATGTCCAGCCACCAGCCATCACATCCGGTGTGGTAATGCTGACCAGTACAGGGTCACCTTCCAGAGGCTGGTAGATTTCAACCATCGCCGACCCTTCAATATCACCACCGGCCATCGGCAGACTGGTTGTACACTGGAAGCGGTAGTTAGTACCAGAAACCAGCTGGGTTGACACGTTGACTGGCGTATAACGGACACCCACCATATTGCCCATCACGCTATCAAACAACGCTATCTCTTGCGTAGTTGGTGCTTCAAAGTCACTCCAGCCGCCCATCAGAGCGTCTGCAGGTGCCTGAGCATCAATGCGGGTAATTTCTGGCTGACCCTGCAGTGGCTGGTAAATCTGTACGGTAGCGGTACCAACAATAGCACCAGTTGCATGTAGCTGACGCGTCTGGCAACGGAAACGATAATTAGTGCCTGCAACCACCTGAGTAGCAACTTCATGGGGGATATAGGTTACACCCACCATACCCTCCGTGGCTTCCATAAATACATGCAAATCTGCAGCTGTAACCGGGCGGTAAGGTGTCCAGCCACCTGCCATTACTGCTGTATCTACTGCGCTTTCCTGTGCTGTCATGGTATAACTCCGTTATTTAAAATTGTCAGCATTTTATGCTTATAAAAGCATTTAGGACTACCAGAACATTGGCCTTTATAAAGCCAAACCATTCACTTAAGTATTTATTTAAAAACAAAAATCTATATCAAAAAATCAGTGATAGTTAAAAACCACCCTCTACCTTTTAAAATTAATTCTCAAAAAATACTACCGAATATTTTAACCTATAAATATTACATCACATTACGTAAGCAGCACTTAATATGGCGCATCTTTATTTTTATCTACTAATAAATTACAGCCACTTCCATCACAAAAAAAGCATTTAATAAGCTCTGTTTAATATGCAGCCTGCTGATTTAAACCTGTTACATATCATTTTAAATCTGCCACTTCAGGCCGAGGGCTACAGGTATGGACAATAAAAAACCCTGCCGGTTGGCAGGGTTTCTGTACTCATGCTTATAACATCTAAGCATTTTAACGCTTTTTTCAGCTTACCCAGTCAGTCCATATCCAGCCAGGCAATATTCAGTCAGACAATATTCAGTCAGACAAGAAAGTCCCACTCATTGGCTGCAAGGTATTGACCGGTCAGTTCACTGGCACCGGTGAAATGATCAGCGATCTCATCCAGTGACATACCCTGTTCCAGCATTACCAGCCAGTTAGCTTTACCTTCTGCATCAGCAGTTCGGCCCAGGATACCCTGATAGAACTGTTCGACCTGTCCGGCATTGTCCAGCGCGTCAAACTGCACACCCTGGTTCTGGCTGTACTCAGCTGAGCGCAGTAGCTGTAAAGCAATCTGTCCGGCGCTAAGACTGTCGTCGGTAGTGCTGGCCTGGTTCATCCAGTGCTGGAAGCCACCCAGATCCGCCTAGCGATCCAGAATCTGGTTGTACAAGGTGGCAACGGCCTGTTGCTCGCTGTTGTACACCGGTGCCCAGTTCTGATCAGCAAACTGAAGCTGCTCAATGTTGATCAGCGTGTCGCTATCGGTTGGGTCATCCAGGCGGCTAACCATGACAACACCATGGTTCTGTTCAACCAGATAGTCAGCAAAATTGCCTTCATAGGTTGCCGTGTCGGTATCACGGCCACCATGCAGCTGGTCATTACCAGCCCCGCCGAACAGGGTGTCATTACCGTTGTCACCAAACAGGCGGTCATCACCCCCTTCAGAACCAACGGGATCGTCACCATCGCCACCGTGTAGCTCGTCATCATCGGCACCCAGTACGATGTTCTGACTACCTTCACCAGCAAAGAGGATATTGGCCCCTTCACCACCACGGATGGTCACGCCATCACCGACAATAACAGCAAACTCGACATCATCAAGATCAAGCACGGTGCCCGGTGGTAGCTGACGGGTGTCAATCACCAACGCTTCCTGATAGTTGCTCTGATCACTGCTTGCCGTGCCCGTCACTTTAACTGGAGCCCCTGGAGCCGTGTCACTGTTGGTTGTCAGTGTCACCTGATTTACCCACAGTGTTTCATCCCTTTCTTCCAGCGCTTCCAGGAAGCGTTCACCCGCTTCAACCATATCCTCACGGTCACTTTCGGAATCACCAGCGGTCTGATTAATCAGTGTTACCAGATCTGTCAGATCATTTTTGGCGTGCGCCGAGGTGTTAGCACGGGCATCCAGCCCGACACCGTCTGGCAGGCTGACCACCGTCACCACTTTGCTGTTGTCATCACCATCAAAGTGCAGCGGTATATCAGCCTGTGCTGTGGACTGGTCTTCATCCGCACGACCTGCCGGTACCGGGGCAACACTCACCGTGGCAACATTTTCGCCCGTGTCATCCATTTCTGTCCGGGTTGTTACCACCACACCGTCCACTGTTTCGCTAGCGGACTGCGGTTCCGGCTCGGGTTGAGGCTCGGGTTGAGGCTCGGGTTGCGACTCTGGCTGCGGCGCAGGTTCGGGCGCTGGCTG
>JAOXSF010000179.1 GCA_025800125.1 Marinobacterium sp. | reverse complement strand
CCCGTAGTCCAAGTAGTCAGATTCCACCTAATTCAGTGTTAGTGTTCCGTGTAAAACTGCTGTCCGTATCAGCTTCTCAGGAGTAAACACCCCATGCAGCAACAGACCTTTAATCGTGCTTTGCTGGACTTTCTATATGAGTCCGTCACTCCGTTTCATGCTGTCGCCGCTATGGCGCGAATGCTGACTGAAGCGGGTTTTCAGAAAATGGATGAAGCTGACCATTGGTCTCCGCAGGCTGGGGGGCGCTATTTTACAGTGCGCAACGGCTCTTCAATTATTGCCTGGACAATGCCTGTGACTGATGCGCTGGAAGAAGGCGGTTTTCGTATGGTTGGGGCACATACAGACTCGCCTTGCCTGAAAGTGAAGCCGAACCCGGAATTGTGCAAACAGGGGTATTTCCAGCTGGGGGTGGAAGTATATGGTGGTGTGTTGCTAAACCCTTGGTTTGATCGTGATTTATCTCTGGCTGGTCGTGTTAATTATACTGACTGGCAGGGGCGCAGGCATAGTGCGCTGGTAGACTTTAACCGCCCTGTCGCTTATATCCCCAGTCTGGCCATTCATCTGGACCGCGAAGCAAACAAAGGTCGCAGTATTAATGCTCAGACTTTTCTGCCACCGGTGCTGGCGTTGTCAGATCAGAAGCCCGATTTTCGTCAGTTGCTTGCGCAGCAGTTAACGCGTCAGGGGATTGCTGATGTTGACGAGGTGCTGGATTATGAGTTGTGTTTTTATGATACCCAGGCACCCGCACTGGTCGGTTTGCAGGAGGAATTCATTGCTTCAGCCCGGCTGGATAATTTGCTGAGTTGTTTTATTGGTTTGCAGGCAATGTTAACTGCTGAATCTGATCAGGGTACGTTGCTGGTCTGCAATGACCATGAGGAGGTTGGCAGTATGAGTGCAGAGGGGGCTCAGGGGCCAATGCTACGTCATACGCTGGAACGTTTGCTGCCATATCCTGAAAAACGTCACCGTGCATTGGCTCGCTCGGTGATGATTTCAGCAGATAATGCCCATGCAGTGCATCCGAATTTTGCTGATAAGCATGATGATAATCACGGCCCGAAAATTAATGCCGGGGCAGTTATTAAAATTAATGCAAATCAGCGTTATGCGACTAATAGCGAGACTAGCTCTCTCTATCGCCAGCTCGCGCAGGCTGAAGGTGTGCCAGTGCAGGCGTTTGTTGTGCGTAGTGACATGGGTTGTGGCAGTACAATCGGGCCGATTACTGCTGCGGAAATAGGAGTGCGTACACTGGATATTGGTGTGCCGCAATTTGGTATGCACTCTATCCGTGAACTGGCCGGGAGTGCTGATGCTTGTAACCTGAGCAGGGTGCTTGCACGTTTTTATGCCGAACCAAAGGTTTGAGCAGGGCTTAATGGCCTGAGCCGGGATTGAAGGTCAATGCTGAAAGCCGGGTCACTGGTTAGCCCGGCTTTTATGTGTCAGGTAATAGTCAGCAATGTGCCTGTTTTGCCTGATGCAGGCGCTCGTAAGCTTTTAGCAGTGCGCTGTGGTTGCCGAATTGATCCAGTGATCCGTCATCATTCGGGAACTCATTGAATAATGTTTCCCCTGCCAGCATTGCCATGCAGCGTGCCAGTCGCGCTTTGCCATGCAGCTCTTCTAGTACGGGGCGGTACTGCTCCAGTGGTCTGTCGTTGTCCAGCGCAAAGTTAAGGCACTGATTCAGGCAGCGGTGCAGGCGTTGTCGTACCGGGTGCAGCTGGTTGTAATCCAGCGTCCAGTCGCTCCACTCCAGGGCGCTTTCCAGGTCGCCCAGTGCAAGTGCTAGCAGGCACCGCAATTCGCCAACACGCAACGTTTCGAATGCGCTGCCGTTATCCGCAGCAATGCCGATCAATTCGGCGATGCGCTGCTGATCATCGAAACCCTGTTCGTCCAGTTGTTCCAGTAACAAGCGGCATGCTTTAGGTGACAGGCTGCCCAGACGCAGGCAGTAATCACGAATGCACATACCTGCATTGTTGTTGTGCCATACCAGGTCATCTAGCGGATAAATTTCGGACATTCCAGGTACAATGATACGGCAGCTGTAAAAGCCCAGGTGCTCGTAGTCCGCGATATAAATGTCCATATCGACGCGATGAATCAGGTGACACAAATGGTGAAATTCTGCTTCAGAATCGCCTTCTATGTTCCATTCAGTAAAATCATAATCGGGTGCGTCGCTGAGCAGGTCCCAGGCAGTAATGCCGCTAGAGTCGATAAAGTGAGTTTCCAGGTTCTGTGGGTCGGCAACTTCTGCAATATCGAAACTGGGTGCTGGGAAATCATTCAGCTGATCCAGCGCTCGCCCCTGTAGTAGTTCGGTTACGGTGCGTTCCAGTGCGACTTCAAACTTGGGATGTGCGCCGAAAGCAGCATAGCAGCCACCGTCTTCTGGGTTCAGCAGTGTGACATTGACCAGTGGGAATTTGCCTCCCAGCGAAGCATCATTAACGACAATAACAAAGCCTTTATCCCGCAGTGTCTGGATAGCGTTGGCACTTTTGGGGTGGCAATCAATAATGCGCTGTGGGATTCGAGGCAATGTGATGCCGGAGCTGAGAATGGTGCTTTTTATATGGCGTTCAAATATTTCGGACAGGGCCTGAACCCGAGCTTCCCACTGGGTATTACCAGCAGACATGCCGTTACTGACATAAAGATTGCCAATGATATTGACCGGGAACCACACTGTTTTCCCATTTTTCTGGCGTACGAAGGGCAGGGCACAGATGCCACGTGCAGGATTACCGCTGTTGGTATCAACCAGTAGTGGGGCGGTCAGTTCATCATGAATGTTGTAGTGTAGCAGTGAGGGCTCGTCCAGCAGACCTGGTGGTAACTGGTTATCTTCAATCGCAAACCAGCGTTCCTGTGGGTAATGCACAAAATTCTGATTGACGTAGTGGTTTCCCAGATAATAATCAGCAAAAAAATAGTTGCAGCTCAGACGTTCAAAAAACTCACCCAGTGCGCTGGCCAGCGCAGCGTCACGGGAGGCTCCTTTGCCATTGGTAAATAGCAATGGGCAGTGGCGGTCATGGATATGCACCGACCAGACATCAGGCACCGGGTTCAGCCAGTGCGCCTCTTCAATTTCAAACCCCAGCTGTGCCAGTTGAGTCTGCATATAGCTGATCGACTGTGCCAGAGGAGCGTCTTTTCCTGCAGGAAGTGTCATAGAACGCTCTCTTATTCAGCCGCTTTAAGGTCAGCCATACTGACCTGTAATTCACGGGCGATATTGTGCCAGATAGCATCGCCTGGAATGCGCTCACCGGTTTCAATCTGGGATAAATAGAGAGGGCTTATGCCAATGCCACGAGCCAGTGTTTTTCCATCCAGCCCCTTGCGGGTGCGTAGTTGAGCGACTTTCTGGCCGCAAAAAGGCCCGGTGCTGTTAGCGATTTTTGTCGTTTCAGGGCTGGTAGCCGGTGCGAGGGAGTTTGTCACGTCTGTTGTGGCTGATGGCATTGCTGTTAATTGAGCGGCAGCTTGTGTCGGTTGAGGCGTTACGGGAGCAGGTTTTATATGTGTTGAGGGCTGGCTGGTATTCAGGGGTGTAATGGATTGCTGACGAGCTGCTTGCAGCAGGGCCTGGTATTGTTCGTAGGGCAGGATGGCGTATTCTGGTTCACCATCCTTCATGATGACCTGTACGTTCATAGAGGCGTTCATTTATTGTCGTTTCCTGTTGCTGATCTGGCTGCATCCTTGTAAGCAGATGCAGTCTGCTCCGATTATCCGGCGTGTTTTAGGTCGTCTCTGTTAAGGCGGGCGAGTATAGCCCAAAGCCATCAGAGGCTGAACAGTATGATATTGGTGTTGATAGTTGTCTGAAGCTTGAGCAGTCACGTGAAAAATAGCTAACTATCTAAATTTCTTCAAAAAAATGCTTGACGGTACGGGAGATGGCTCTTAATATTCGCGGCCTCGGTTGAGCGATGTTCCTCGATAGCTCAGTTGGTAGAGCAGTAGACTGTTAATCTATTGGTCGCTGGTTCGAGTCCAGCTCGAGGAGCCATTAATAATCCAGTGCGGGTTATAGATGGTTATACATCATAAAGTTCCCTGATAGCTCAGTTGGTAGAGCAGTAGACTGTTAATCTATTGGTCGCTGGTTCGAGTCCAGCTCGGGGAGCCACAATCGAAACATTCGGGATTCCTTGATAGCTCAGTTGGTAGAGCAGTAGACTGTTAATCTATTGGTCGCTGGTTCGAGTCCAGCTCAAGGAGCCAGACCCGAAAGAGACATCGCAATTCCTCGATAGCTCAGTTGGTAGAGCAGTAGACTGTTAATCTATTGGTCGCTGGTTCGAGTCCAGCTCGAGGAGCCA
>JAOXSF010000154.1 GCA_025800125.1 Marinobacterium sp. | reverse complement strand
GCTGTATCTGACGGTGCAGCTGCGCATATATCAAAAAGCTGGAGTACAGCTACGACTGCACCAGCTATGACGCAGCCGACAGTCAACAATCTCGGTGATGTTATTACTGTACGTCCTGTCGTTGTCACATCGGCTTATGTTACATCTCCCGTCGGATATGATAGACACACGCATAGTCGATGCCTGATACGCAAAAAAAACAGTAGCGTTGCGCTGTGGGATAGTGGTGGGGTTGACGCGACTACAGAGTTTGCTGTCGACATTGAGCTTCCGGGTGGCGAAGACGTTGAGGTTTTGGTGAGATATCGTGGGTCAAAGCTGGGTTGGGGTGGGTGGTCAGAGCCAGTTGTAACAGCAACACAGGAGTCGGGGGGGCTTGGTCATATTTATCCAGATGGAGGTATTGGTGGACCCGTTTTTGGCGGTTATCAGTTAATTGTTGCGCCAGGTTCGAAACGTGGACAAAACATCCGTCACGGTCTGTTTGGTACAGATACGTCACTGACGGAAGTCTTAACCGGCCCTGCCCCGGACCCTGTTTCTGGTTTTGAGAATACAAATATATTACTTGGTTATAGCGGTATTGATGACGGCAAAGGCTCTGTCGGTCCAGCCGCTGCGCAGTACTGCCGTAATCTAGGACGTGACTGGTATTTGCCAAGCAAGAGCGAACTTATCGCAATTGTGTCGGTGGCAGATAAAATTGATGCCGCTGATAGCTCTAACGGGCCCAAATTTGCAGATATAGGCAACAGGAACATCTGGACATCGACTGAGATGTACTCAACGTTTAGCTGGGCTGTAAAAGGGCTGGGGCCGGAATATGTGGGTGCACACTATCGTGATGCTCAGATGTTTGTAGTGCCTGTTCGGAGGGTGCGCGTATGAAATTCGGTCTGGTAATCGATGGTGATATTATTTGTGATCCGGTCCTGGATCACACTCAAATTTCTGATATTGCTGCTCGCCATGGCTTTGCTTTGTCAGCCCCTTTCTCTGTGTACATCGAAATAACGATTGCAGGACGTACGCTGCAGTTAATGCCAAGCATAGAAAACCGGCCCGCTCCACCTGCAAGTATCGGCTATTATGGCTCTCTGACAACCTGGCAGATCGACACTGAAAACCAGTGCATGGTACGCACAGTTGAATATCATCAGCTGCAGTTTGATGACAGTCTCGCAGATGCCAGGCGTCACATTGATGGCCTGCAAAATGCAGCACTGGCGTGTATTGAACACGGTTACACGTCACAAGAGGTCAAAACCTGGGCGCAGCAACAAGCAGAAGCAACCGAGTGGGTTGCTGATAACGCAGCGGTTGTGCCCTTGTTGCAGGCGTTGGCAGAGTGTCGAGGCGTATCGATAGCTTTGGTTGTCGAGAAAATCCGAGCTAAGGCTTCGGACGCTGCGCGATTAACCGGCATTGTACTGGGTTCCGCTCAAGCGGCTAATGATCAGATTGACTCTCTGCAAGCGTTAAATGAAACCGACCAGTTACCTGATGACTGGTT
>JAOXSF010000153.1 GCA_025800125.1 Marinobacterium sp. | reverse complement strand
CCGGCTACCACACTGTACTACCCCCTTGGCTGCAGACGTCCTCGTCTGGTCCTACCGGCCACAGGGCCTGCTGGGGTCTGCAAGTACTTTCGCTGGTAAGCCTTCAACATACGCTTGGCAGGTGCATCAAGAAACTCGCTGGCAAGCAACCAATCACCTCTGGACTCTGGGTATCCCTGCCAGTGCACGTAGTATCGGTAACCCTTGCGTGGGCTGTTGACGTCAATCAGCTCATGTGCAGTGATCTTGTCCATCGTCATGGTGTGTCTGCCACCTTCCAGCTGGCCAGGAGGCTCGGGCTGGTCCCTATCTCCAGGGTCAGGTACGTAGGGCTTGATCTTGGACACATGGAACACAGGGTGCAGCTGAGAGTACTGTGGTAGCAGGCGCAACTCAACAGCAACAGGGTTGACAATGCGAGTGATGGCAAAAGGTCCGGCAAACGACTTCCTCAGCTTCGGCAGATCAGAGCGGTCAAACTGACGAACATTCAGCATGACATAATCTCCAACGTTGTAATCAGTCGGTTGACGGTGCTTGTTGGCACTCACACGCATCTTCTCCTGCACAACGGCCATACGCTCAGCCACCTTTCGGTGCACACCAGTCCAATCCTTCACCACACGCTGGGCGGTGGGAACATCTGCGGTCTGGTTGACAGCTTCCACAAGTCGAGACAAAGGCGAAGGCACATCACGTCCGTACAGCAGATAGAAGGGCGAATATCCAGTGCTGGCCTGAGTCGTGGAGTTGTAGGCGTGCTCAATCAACGGCAGGTGTTCCTCCCACTTGGCATCATCAGTGGTGACTGATCTCAGCATAGCAATCAGGGTTCTGTTGGCTCTCTCAGTCTGGCCGTCAGTCTGCGGGTGATAGGCGGTTGACATCTTGATCTTGGTACCCAGTCCCTTGAACAAAGCAGTCCAAAAGTCGCTGGTGAACCGTGCGTCCCTGTCAGATGTGAACGATGTAGGCAACCCGTGGTGACGGT
>JAOXSF010000150.1 GCA_025800125.1 Marinobacterium sp. | reverse complement strand
ACAGATTCAGGACACCATCAGTCGATTAACGCCGCTGGAAGGTGCTCGTGAGTTTATTGACTGGCTGCGTGAGCGTTTCCAGGTGGTGATCCTGTCTGATACGTTCTATGAGTTTGCTGCGCCGCTGATGGCTCAGTTGGGTTACCCGACGTTGCTTTGCCATAAGCTGGAAGTCAATGAGGAAGGCCGTATCACTGACTATACGTTGCGTCAGGTAGATCCTAAACGCCAGTCTGTGCGAGCTTTCCAGCTGCTGAATTACCGTGTTGTGGCCACGGGGGATTCCTATAACGACACTACAATGCTGACTCAGGCGGAAGCGGGTATTCTGTTCCATTCCCCACAAAATGTAATTGATGAATTCCCGCAGTTCCCGGCGGTACACAGCTACGAAGATTTGAAAAAAGAATTTATCAAGGCCAGTAACCGAAACCTCACTCTGTAAGCGAGCAGCTGTGCCATTAAGCTTTACTGCAGGTCTGTTGTCAGACCTGCTTTTCCCTCCGGTCTGGTTTACCTGTGCCAGATCAAAAAACTACCAGTAATTATTACCATGGATTTTTCTTCGTTAACAATCTGCCATCCACTGCTTATACTATTGCACCATAGCTGAACTGACGTTCAACCGGATTATGAACCAGGGAGCCTGCTGATGGACTGGCAGAGACTGCAAGGCTTGAGGCAGCCCCTACGCAAGGACTATCAGGGAGATTGATAATGCGTTACGCATCTAAGCTGGCCATGGCTGCAGGTATGCTCTTTTCTGTATCGGCACTGGCTTCGGGGCAATTTGGTACACCAGAAGAAGCGCATGATCTGGTGCAGAAGGCTGTAACTTACTACCAGGCCAATGGCCAGGAAGCAACAATGGCTGCATTAAATGATCGCAGCGGTGACTTTGTAGATCGAGATCTATACGTATTTGTGCATGATGATAAAGGCGTTTACTACGCCATTGCCCCTAAGCCAAAGTTTATTGGCCGTAACCTCTCTTCCGTGCGTGATGCAAATGGCAAATTTATTGTCAAAGAGCAGATCGAGCAGTTGAAAAGCGCGGATAGCATGTGGCAGGAGTACCACTGGGAAAATCCGGTAAGCCGTAAAATTCAGCTGAAAAAAACTTACTGTGAAAAAGTATCTGCACCAGCGGGTGAGCTGCACTTCTGTTCCGGTGCATACGTACAGAACTGATCTTTTCATCATATAAGGCCGGACGTTTCGGCCTTTATTCTATCTGTATTACAGACTGTTCAACCGGTGTTTGTAGTCCCGGTGGTCTATGTTGACACGTCTTCCGGTGTGGCAGCGCTTCAGCTGCTATTTTCTATGCTGAGTATTCGTCGGAAGCACGATAGGTGGTGCGGTCATAATGAAAACAATACATAAAATACTGTTTGGCCCAATTGTTGCGGCAGGCTTTCTTATTATCTGTGGATTAGTGGCGTTTAATGCTATATCGCAACAGCGTGAAGCCCTGACCGAAATTAATAGTGTCCGTTTTGAACATGCACGAAAGGGGGCGGAGCTGGCTGATGATATGGCCCGTGTGCATACGGACATGTTTCGCCTTGTCTCCTGGTATAACTCGTTTGAAGTGGCTCGTCAGGGTGAAATGAAAGCGGGGGTTGACCGTGATCTGGGGCGTATTAAGGGTCAGCTGCAACAGTGGTTATCGGATAGTTCTTTTACGCCCATTGAGCAAGATCAGCTGCGCTTGATTACTGACAAAGTGGAGCTTTATCAGAAAGCTACAGAAGCCGCGATCTTTATGGTGGATATTGATATTACCTCCGCACTGGGTGATATGCACAATGTTGAGAAAAACTACCAACAGGTTAAGCAGCAGTTTGACAGCTTCAATGCATTGCAAGGCAGTCTGTCTGATGATCTTTTTGAAGAGGTTTCGGCCAGTGCTGACAGGGCGATCTACATCAATATAGCGCTGGTGGTATTGGCGGTAGTAATCTCCAGTCTGACCTCGTTGCTGACTGGACGTAGTCTGGTTGCGTACCTTGGTGGTGAACCGCAGGACGCGGTCAGGATTGCCCAGCAGATATCAGCGGGTGATCTGACCGGAAACTTGCCGCAGGCGCAGAAAGACAGCATGCTGGATGCTATGTCGACGATGCAGGACAGTCTGCGCAGTATGGTGCGTCAATTGACTGATAATGCCGGTCGGCTGGCGGGTAGCGCTGGTGAATTGACGGGCGCTGCTGACCAGGTTGCGGGAAGCTCTGGTGAGCAGAGCCAGGCTGCATCATCGATGTCTGCTGCAATTGAACAGATGCGCGATAATATTGGTGGTATCTTTCGTAATGCTCAATCAGCCAGTGAGATGTCCCGTAGCGCAGGTGAGCAAGCGCGTCAGGGCAGTGAAATTATTCTCAATGCGACCAGTTCCATGGAGCGCATGTCGGAAGCGGTACGCAATGTATCCTCATCTGTAGAGGAGTTGGGTGACAGTACGGAGCGTATTTCATCGGTTGTCAGTGTTATTCAGAGTGTGTCGGAGCAAACGAATCTGCTGGCATTGAATGCGGCGATTGAGGCAGCCCGTGCCGGTGATCATGGGCGGGGGTTTGCTGTGGTTGCTGATGAAGTGCGACAGCTTGCAGGCCGTGCAGCACAGTCATCGGAAGAGATTTCACGCATTATTCATGAAATTGAAGCGAATGTTGCCAGCACGGTTGAAGCGATGCAGGAATCTGTGAATGAAGTAGAGCGAGGTGTTGCACTGGCAAATGATGCAGGTGCTGCTATTACCGGGATTCGTGAATCAGCAGATCAGGTACTGGACGCAGTTGATGATATTTCGTTGGCGTTGCAGGAGCAGACCTCTGCGACGGAAGAGATTGCTTCGGGTATTATTTCTATTGCAGAAATGTCACAGGATAATAGTCAACGTGCGGACCTGAGTGCTACAGAAGCGCGGGAGGTTTCGGATCTATCCTCTGATATACATCGTGTGATGAGTAATTTCCGCTGCTGAGCCTGGCTAGCTTAAGCGCAGTTATTCTGATGATAACCGGTATAACCCTTGTGGTTGTACCGGTTTTTTGTTTTTAAAGCGCTGACAGGAGCTGCTATTCTCCGCGCGTTGTATCGTAACCAATACACGTAAAGCCTGGCCTGCCCAGCTGGGTGATGAGTCATAGGAGAATCTTGATGCACACTGCGTTACCTGTTCAGCAGATTGCTGGCCAATTTCGCTCATTGTTGTCTGATTATGACCTGGTGGTTGCTGCCAGTACTGGTTCAGGTAAGTCTACTTACTTACCGCTCTGGGCAGCAGAGCAGGGTACAGTGCTGGTGGTACAGCCGCGGCGTGTTGCTTGTCTTGCTCTGGCTGAGTATGTGGCTTCGTTAAGTGGCTCGGCCCTGGGTGAAAAAGTGGGTTATGCAGTACGTCAGCAGCAGTGTTATGACGGTAAAACGGAAGTTGTTTTTGTAACACCGGGTATTGCATTGCGCTGGTGGGCTGAAAATCGTCTGGCAGGTTTTCGCTCTGTGATGCTTGATGAATTCCATGAGCGCCGCTGGGATACTGATCTGTTACTGGCCATGCTGAAAAAGCATGGAAAACATCGACTGATTGTGGCTTCGGCTACGCTGGCAGCTGCGCCGTTGGCTCGTTATCTGGAGGCTCAAGTACTGGAGGCGGAGGGACGTAATTTTCCAGTTCGAGTAGCCTATCTGGCCTCTGAGCCGCATCTTATGCCAACCCATCAGGACCTGGAAAAAAGAGTCAAGCCCGCAGTTTTGCAAGCGCTGGCAGAAACGCCCGGTGATGTATTGGTTTTTCTTGCTGGGCGAGGTGAAATTAATCGCTGTATTCATGTATTGCAGTCGCTAGAAAATAAGGGGCAGGCTATTCAGGTATTGCAATTACATGGCGGTATTAATATACAGACGCAACATGAGGTGTTGTCGGCAGGCCAGCGGCGCCGGGTTATTCTTGCAACCAATGTGGCTGAGACATCGTTGACCTTGCCGGGGATTACGGCGGTTGTTGATAGCGGGCTGGAGCGTCGCACGATACAGCGCAATGGACGCACTGTCCTGGCATTGATGCCGATTTCAAAAGCCAGCGCAATGCAGCGTCAGGGACGAGCAGGGCGTGTGCAAGCGGGACTCTGTTTGCGTTTATGGGGTGAACACGCGCCTTTGGAGGTGCAAACGCCAGGACAGATTCGTCGCGAGGCGCTTAGTGAAATGGTGTTGGCGGCAGCCTGTGCGGATATGCCGGTGGGGTCGCTTGAGTTTTTTGAAGCACCGCCAGAAAAGGCATTGCATCAGGCATGTAGGCGTTTACGTAGTATCCGTGCAATTGATAATACAGGTATTGCGACGGCCTATGGGCAGCAGATTTTTCCTCTGCCAGTCGATAGTTTTTTTGCTCATCTGATCAGCTCAATGCCTGATGGCAGTAGTCGGGAGGCGCTGGTTGATCTTAGTGCTGTGCTTAGTCGAGGAATCCGTATCAGCTTGCCCAGCGATGAGCAGGGACGTAAAGCATTGCAACAGTGGTGCCCTGACCCCTGTGACCTGATGACGCGGATTCAGTTACTCAGAGGGCCCGTGCCAGGTGTGTTGAAGGTTGATTCTGTACAGCTCAAGGAAGCGCGAGAGATGGCACAGCAGTTGCGTCAACAGCTTGAGCTTCCGGCGCTGAATAAGACAACAAAACCACAGCCAGAGCGTATTGCCCGTGCGTTGCTTCAAGCCTGGCCACAGCTTGCTTTTGTGCGCAGACTCAAGCGTCCTGATGCGATGGGAAATGGCGAGATGGAGGTGATTATCGGTGAACAGTCTCGTCTGGCAGAGGATACTATAGCTGCGTTAGTACTGGATGATCACAGTGTGCCGGGCAAGCGAGGTACCCGGCAAACACTGACCGTGGCGACCTGCCTGATGCCAGTCAATGCTACCTGGCTGGTTGATTCGGGGTTGTGTGAAGTTGCCGATAGTGAGCCATATTGGGAAGACCAGCTGTTATACGTGAATCGTGAGCATCATTATGCTGGGCGGGTGCTATTCAAACAGCAGGTAGAACCTCGAGGAGAAGCACTCTGTGACGCTCTGGCGCAGTTAATTTTACAGGGACGCCTGTTTCGAGGAAAACTTGAGTCGCAATCTGATAACCGACATGTTGGTTGCTCTGTTGATTGTAACCACAATGCTGATTGCAGTCACAACGGTGTCGGGTCTCAGTTAGAAGAGGATCTGCAGGCGTGGGCACTGTTTCAGTCATTGGGGTTATCTGAAACGGTGGCAAGCCCTGTTCCATCAGCACGACAGTGGTTAAGACAGCGACTGCTTCAGTTGGGCGTAGAAAGTACGGATGACCTCGAGCTGATTGATGCACAGGATTTACGTTTTGAGGGTGTGCCTGATTGGCAGAGGGCGTCTTTTGATGAGAAATATCCACGCCGGGTAAAACTCAGTGATCTGGTATTAGCTGTTCATTATGCACCTGCAGCAAGACTGGTGACGCTGGAGTGGCTGACGGGTAGCCGTAAAAAAGACCCGGCGCGTTGGGAGTTGCCTGGCTGGCAAGGCTGGAAAATTCGTTATCGCAAAGCCAGCCGGGTGATAGATATTCGTTAGTGTGATTTAGCGCTCAGTTCTATAACTCGAACTGCATCATCCTGCAAGCCCTGCATGATGTTGCGGCCCATCAGGCTAAAGTCAGGGCCCAGTACCAGGGCGGGTGAGAGTGGTGGCTGCATTGATGATTTTTTCTGTTGTGACTGTTGTACATTTTCCTTTTTGCTCTGGCGTTGTCGCCATTGGCGTGCTTCATCGCTCCAGTCATTAAACTGAATATCTGTGAACCCTGCTTGTGCCAGCAGGTTCAGTAACTCGCTTTCAATCATCAGGTGTGAATTGCTGGCAGCGCTGGCCCAGGGGACAGGATAGTTGAGCTGATGCCAGTTTGGGCCTTGTAACAGCTCATGCAGAATAACCCGGCCGCCTGCATTTAATACGCGGCGTGCTTCCTGTAGCGCTTGTACCTTGTCAGGCATATTAACCAGACTATGTTGATAAAGGATGCAGTCAAAACTCTTGTCTGCGAATGGTAAGTGTTGACCGTCGGCTGTTGTTACCCGCATGGTGTTTGCTGGCTGGCGCGTTTGTCCCAGTTGATGGTTAAGGCGGTTAAATGGATGAGTCAGATCCAGCCCTGTCACCGTACAGCCTGAACGCTCCATGATCAGGCGCATTACTCCTCCCAGCCCTGCGCCGATGTCCAGTACTTTCAAACCCGGTGACAGGTGAGCGAGCAGCTTTTCTGAGGCTTTAATGCCGCCGGTATGTAGCTGGTCAATCGGTGCCAGCTGATACAGGTCTGGCCCGTCTGGATAGTGTTCCCGAATACGATTGATAATCAGAGCTTCATTCAGTGCGTGGCTGTAATGGTGGCTGGTGTGCTCAGAGGTTTCTGGCAAAAAGTCTGACATGGGGGCTCCAGAAGTACAGAATAGGGGTAAATACTGATTCTGAATATATAGCCAGGGATTGCAATCTTTGCAGTTGCTAATATGCCAGCCCCCCCCCTGACATGACCGGCATTGATCTGGGCCTGCAAGACCTGCTTGTCACCGACAAGAGTGAACGGGTCGGCAAGCCCCGCCATACCGCGAAAGACGCCGCCAGATTGGCCAGGGCGCAACGTCGGCTGAGCAAGAAAAAGTTCGGCTCGGCCAACTGCGCCAGGGCCCACCAGAAGGTGGCGAAACTTCACGCTAAAATCTCCGATTGCCGACAGGACAACCTGCACAAGTTGTCCCGCAGATTGATTAACGAGAACCAGGTGATCTGTGTCGAATCCCTGAAAGTGAAAAACATGATCCGCACCCCCTCGCTGAGCAAAGCGATTGCCGATGCTGGCTGGGGTGAATTTGTGCGCTATTTACACTCCTGATCGGTAAATCAGTCGGCAATACCTCCATCGGTCAGGCGAGCAGGGTCAAGCAGGCGTGCCAATTCTTCGCGACTCAGTTCAGTTTCCTCTTGTGCCACATCAATCACCGGGCGACCTTCTGCGTAGGCTTTTTTGGCAATTTCAGCTGCTTTCAGGTAACCGATAATAGGATTCAATGCTGTTACCAGAATTGGGTTGCGTGACAATGATGCCTGCATGTGGTCAGTATTTACGCTGAAGCTGCTAATAGCGCGATCAGCCAGCAGGCGGCTGACATTGGCCAGAAGTGTTTCGCTTTGTAGTAGGTTATCAGCAATCATTGGTAGCATTACATTCAGTTCAAAGTTGCCATGCTGACCGCCGGTTGTGATTGCAGCGTCGTTGCCAATTACTTGTGCGGCAACCATCATGGTTGCTTCGGGTATAACCGGGTTTACTTTACCTGGCATGATAGAAGAGCCTGGTTGTAAAGCCTCCAGCTCAATTTCACTCAGGCCTGCCAGTGGGCCGCTGTTCATCCAGCGCAGGTCATTCGCGATTTTCATGAGTGCTACGGCTACTGTTTTTAGCTGGCCTGACAGTTCAACAGCTGTGTCCTGAGTGGCCAGTGCTGTAAAGAAATTATCTGCTGGTTGTAACTCCAGACCGGACGCTTCGCTCAGTCGCTGTGCAAATGCTTCTGCAAATTCAGGGTGTGCGTTGATGCCGGTACCAACGGCTGTGCCGCCCTGGGCCAGTTGATGGAGTCTGGGTTGTACTGATTGCAGGCGCTCAATGCTATGGGAAATCTGTTGCTGCCATCCTGACATTGATTGACTCAGCTTGATCGGCATGGCGTCCATCAGGTGAGTTCTGCCTGTTTTTACGTGGTGTCCATCGCTGGCAATTTTGTCGATAATCGCTTGTTGCAGGTGGTTTAAAGCGGGCAGCAGTACCTCTGCCAGTTCTGTCGCTGCACTCAGGTGCAGGGCTGTCGGGATAACATCGTTGGAGCTTTGCCCCATGTTAACGTGGTCATTAGGACTAACGTCAGTGTCAGCCAGGCGGCTGGCTAGTGTAGCGATCACTTCGTTGGCATTCATATTAGAGCTGGTGCCGGAGCCTGTCTGGAATACATCCACCAGGAATTGATCGTCGTGTTTGCCTTCTGCTACCTCTGTTGCCGCTTGTGTTATTGCTTCTGCTCGAATTGGGTCCAGCAGGCCCAGCTGCAGGTTAGTTTGAGCGGCTGCCTGTTTGATCAGTGCCAATGCGGCTATGAAGGAACGGGGCATCGTGCGTCCACTAACAGGGAAGTTATTAATTGCACGTTGTGTTTGTGCGCTGTAGAGCGCATTTTCAGGTACTTGGAGTTCGCCCATGCTGTCGCGTTCTATACGGTAAGAAGTCATCATTTATCTCCCTGCTTGTGTGGCTGTGAATCAGGTTCGTGGTAAATATGTCAGGCTATGAACCGCCTGCCGTTTGAGGGTGGTGTTGTCCCTGGCTGTAGATGTACAGGTTATTAAAACGGTACAGCATTCGGGCTAATTTCTGTTGTCCGCTGGGGTTGTTACGATTCAGATTGCGCAATTGCAATAACGGACGGTTGATATTGTCCAGGCAAAGCTGCCTGAGTAGCTGTGGTGTGAGTGGGTCAGTGGCACAACTGGCTAACTGTTCAAACAGCCGTGTTTGTAACTGAATTTGCGCATCAGTATGCAGCAGGCTGGATAATCTATGGGCATGTTGCAGATAAGTATTAATGAGCGTTGTCGGGTCTATGCTGCTGTGTGGATCGTTCAGGTGGCTGGCAAGCTGAATCAGTTTTAGCTGAAGCTGGCAGGTCTCATCAGTCAACATGCTTAACTCCTGAATATGCTTTGTTCTTGGAAAAATTACTAATGATTGTGATTATCATTATTGTTTGCTGTTTTCTGCTTTATCTCAAGTGGGTGCTGTCAGGATGTAACTTGTTGCCACTTTGCTGCTGCATGATCGCTTGCAGATGGAGAATTATGTGAACGATCATTCCTCACCGTCTACGCTTATATAGCAGGTATTGTTATAGACAGGTGAGCCAGTTGGGCATGATTTGCGTATCTGTTTGCAGATTCAGACAGCGGAGGATGAGTTATGCGGGTATCAGAATTCAGAATGTTAGCGCAGGGGCCGCATCTTCAGGCCGTTAATTTTATTGAGTCCAGTTGTGGCCCCATGGTCATTGAGGTTGAGTTTGAGCAAGGAGTGGAGAATAAGCGAGCGTTGATACGCAATGCCCAGGGGGAGGTTATAACCTGTCGTTGTATTACACAGGCATATGATGTTTGCACAAAAGTGGGTGTTCACCGGGCGAATCTCATTCAGGTGATCCCACATGATGAAGCCTGTATGGGAAGCTATGCTGAGTATCACCGGGAGTCTATGCCCCTGCGGTTCTGAGACTTCAGATACTATATCCGAGAGTGATCCGAGGCTAGTAGATAGTGACCGGAAACTGGTGAATAGTGACCGGAGATTGGTGGATAGTGGAGTGTATGAGTTCTCACTCGTTCTGGGCTGAAGATACAGGCAGGGTAGAACCCTGCCTTGGGCATATCATCAGACCTCTGCAGGCTGATCCATAATGCTGCCGCCAGTATTACCGCCGATCATCTTGCCTATTTCTTTATCAATGAAGAATAGCCCTTTGCCGTCTTCACCAATAATTTCGATTTTATCCAGAATGCCTTTGAACAGTTTTTCTTCTTCATGCTGTTCTGCAACATACCATTGCAGGAAGTTGAAGGTAGAGTAATCCTGGTTGGTAAAAGCGGTATGTGCCAGTGCATTGATAGATTGTGTAACCAGTTGCTCGTGCTCAAATACTGCTTCAAACAGTGCTTTTATGCTGCCAAACTCAGCAGGAGGAGCATCAATTGCACCAATCAACGCTGTAGAGCCTGTTTCATTTACGTAGGTGAACAGGCGCTTCATGTGCATCATTTCTTCATCTGCGTGCTCTTTCAGAAAGGCTGCACAGCCATCATAGCCTTTGCCTTCTGCCCATGCGCTCATTTGCAGATACAGGTTGGAAGAGTAGAATTCGAGATTTATCTGCTCGTTCAGTTTGTTAACCATTTCCTGAGTCAACATAAAAGTTCTCCTGAACAGGGGGCCTGTTGCGTCAATGTTCTGTGATTCAGCCCTGATACCAGGGCTGTTATAGTTTGGAGGTTCAAGACTCCGGTCTCTGAAAGTCAGATGCTGGGGCTAGGTAGCCCAGGTTCGGTGTCAGGAGTCAATTTTGCGTGGCTTGCATAGCCATTTTTTGTCCTGAGCAGAACGTGCGCATTTGCTGCAGATAAATCTGCTTGCAGATGTAATGATTGCCAGCTCTGTGAAATGCTTATCTATATCGCCTTTGCTAAGTTTGCAGAGGCTGCCAGATTTCAGTGATCGAGCCACCTGAAGCTCCTGTCTGTATCGCCTGGGTTATTGCCATAGTAAATACGATTCTGGTTATCCCGGCATTGTCCATCATGGTGACTGCATTAGCAGGGCTTTATTGCTATGACGTTACACAGGCTTGCAGTCCTAACTAACAGTAGAGTAAAACGAGGTGCCAAGTGAGAAAAGTAACAGTAACACGCTGATAGCACTTCATCGGCGAAAGTCAGGCATGAACCCATCTGGCGCGAATATGGCTACCAGCACGTTTGTTATATCCCGCACTAGTTGTATTCTGCACTGGTTATATTCTGCACTATATAGTGTCAGAGCTCGTGTACCAGGCGTTCAATCAGAGTTTTGACCATGTCATAAGACAGAGGCTTATTAACGACTGCGGATACGCCAGCGCGCTGAATTGCGGCCAATTGCTGTTCATTTTGCTCACTGGTGATCATCAGAATTGGCACATTCGGGTGGCGGTCACCCTGGCGAATGTGTTCAGTCAACTCTTTGCCGTCTACATTTGGCATATTGTAGTCTGTGATCACCAGATCAAAGGTCTCTTCGTCCTGTAGCAGAGCGAGTGCCTGAGCGCCGTCGACAGCTTCAATAATGTTGGTAACGCCAAGATTCTCCAGCATCTGTTGCACAAAGCGACGTGACATTCGGCTATCATCAACAACCAGTACGCGGATATGCGCGTTCTCTTCAGGAACATGGGGCGGATTACTTGACTCGGTCAGGTAATGCAGCGTACTACGCAGGGCAACAGTCAATTCGTCAGATGAGAAAGGTTTAGGCAAAATGCCTATTGCGCCTGCCTGGCGTACAGGCTCCAGGTAACGATAGTGAGTTTCTGAAGAAATCAGCAGAAACGTTATGGCAGCAAGATCTTCATCTTCACGCATCTGACCAACCAGTTCAGTACCGGTCATATCTGGCAAGTGCATTGAGGAGACCACGATATCCGGCTGGAGGCTGCGAATAGCACCCAGTGCAGTGGATGCGTCCGTGAATTCCTCGATTTTCTCAATGCCATGGTCGCGCAAACGGTCAATGATGATGGTGCGCTGTACATTGGAGGGCTCGATCACTATAACGAGCAGGTCGTTCAGATCCATATCTGGTCTTCTTTCCTGAAATTTCCCGTGTAGTAGGTCAGGTGTGTCCAGGCCGATGGTCGTATATCGGCCTCACCTGCATCGTATGATGACAGGCTCCCAACCTGAATAAAAGTAGCAAAGCTGAATACATGGCAGATTTCCACAGTGACTGTTTAAATCGACTTCCAACTCGGCCTTCTACCCATTGTGTTTCGCCCTGTATATCAGAGCTGTTCATGTAACGCACTATTACACCTGTTTGAAAATACTGAATTTATGATCTGTTGCAAGCATGCAGGAAAGGCCTTTGACCTGCATCAGTCAGTTTCCATTCTGCTATTTTAGTCACCCTGTCACAGGCGTAGCATTCTCTATCAGTTTCAAACGTAGTGGCAGGACATATATGGCTCCTAATGGAAATGCGCTTTTGACGCGCGCCCAGATTCTTGAAGCGGCAGTGGATATTATTGCTGAGAACGGCCTGACAGCGCTGACCGCTGCTAATCTGATTAAACACGCCGGGATTAGCAAAGGGGGGCTCTATCATCATTTCAAACAGATGGATGATGTGACCCTGGCAGCGCTGGAAGTTATGGTAGATCGTTTTATTGATCTGCTTGACGATGCAACAGATGATAATCTCCCTGACTTTCTGATACGTGTTGAGTCAAATCTGTTTGATGTGCAGTTGCAAAATCGACGCCTGACACGTGCCCTGTATACTTTTTTTGAGCAGGTGATGTTCAAACCGATTTATCGGCATTCAATATCCAGACTGTTTGCAACGATTAGAGGGCTAAGGCGGCGTCAGATTATGGCTGCAAGGCCAGATCTTGAACAGCAACAGGTAGACCGACTTTTGTGTTTACTTGAAACGTTTACGTTTGGTTTGTTGATGCGTCATCATGTTGATGAAAAGGAGATGGTGACATCTGAGCGGGAGCACTGGACGCAATTTACAGAAATGCTGTTGTCTACGGTTCCCGCTGTATCTGAGGCTGCTGTTGTACAGTCTACGGGTGACGAGTCAGCTGTTATATCTTCAGCAATGGCTTGTCAGGCCTGAGTTGTTTTTTGCTGGGCCTCCAGTAACGCATGACTCAGAGTGTCAGGAAAGCCAGCCAGCTCAAGAGTTTGCCCCTGTTGCGTTTGCAGCCGTAAGCCGTTAACAGTCCATTTGCGAAAGACCTCGACGCGCACAATATCCTGGTAACGTAAGCGTGTAGACTCGCTTGTTGCTGGCTGATTCAAGAACAGCGTACGTGGTGCCAGCTCCAGGCTGGCATCACGGAAGCTTTCTTCCAGTGAGTTGTAGTAACTTTGTGCTTGTCTGGTGATCAGCAATATGAGAGCGGCAGGTGCAAGCAGATATACCGACGCTAGATCCATCATCATCAGCATCAATGCCAGTCCCATCAGGCCTAGCATGATATGTGTGCAGCGTTCGGATAGCTTACTGATGCGTTCGCCATCCCATTCAAATTTATTTGATGACATCTGTATATTTCTCCTGAGTTAGCAGCTTTTATTAATTGATAGCTTTATTTATAGATTGTTCTACTAATAAATAGTTATTGTTAATAAATAACTGTGTATGAGTTGTCAGTCTGATTGGAGAAAGATTTGCCTCCAGTTGGTGCTTTATTTGCGGAAATTGTCGACACATTGCACACCAGCGATTCAGCTATAGTTTGCCGTTTCTGGTGCTTTTGGTTGCTGTCTCAGAGGGCTCCAGATATTTGGCGTCTTGTTTTTATAGGGGGTATTAAAGCGCAGAGCCAGGTATAACCAGAAAGGCCGGTGGTAATTGTGATGGGTATGCAGGCTTTTATGAATACATATATGCAGGCTTTTATGAATACATAAAGGGTGGAGCACAGTGCATCCACCCTGTAATCGCTTAGCTTGCCAAAGCTGTACGAATACGGCTCAGGGCATCTTCCAGAATTTCCATGCTGGTGGCGAAAGACAGGCGCATATTGCCTGGTGCACCAAAAGCAGATCCCGGTACCAGTGCAACGCCTGCTTCATTCAGTAAAAACTCTGCCAGTGCGATGTCGTCATCAAAGCGCTCATCATCAGCTATTACTTTATGGAAGCTAGGGAACGCATAGAATGTACCGTCGGCGGCGATACATGATACACCTGGAATATCATTTAATGTGTTTACTACATAGTCATGGCGTGCTTTGAAGGCCTTGACCATTTCCTGTACACACTCTTGACCGCCTTCCAGTGCAGCCTGGGCTGCTACCTGAGAGATAGACGTTGGGTTAGACGTGGACTGGCCCTGAATTTTCTTCATGGCACCAATCAGTTTAGCTGGGCCCGCTGCGTAGCCGATGCGCCAGCCAGTCATAGAGTAGGCTTTTGATACCCCGTTCAACACGATTGTGCGGTCATACAGTTCAGGGCAAGCGTTCAGGATGTTGCAGAATGGCGCTGCAGTAAACAGGATATGCTCGTACATATCATCTGTTGCTACCATAACGTGTGGGTGTTTTTGCAGAACCTCGCCCAATGCTTTCAGTTCATCCAGGGTGTATGCAACACCGGTTGGGTTAGATGGACTATTCAGCACCAGCAGACGGGTTTTATCGGTAATTGCAGCTTCCAGTTGGTCGGCAGTGATCTTGAAGCGGTTTTCCTGAGTGGTCGTAACAATAACGGGAACCGCGTCCGCAATTTTGACCATGTCCGGGTAAGATACCCAGTAAGGTGCGGGTACGATGACTTCATCACCTTCGTTCAGCAGGGCCAGAACCAGGTTGAAGAAGCTCTGTTTGCCACCGCAAGATACCAGAACCTGATTAGCCGCATACTTCAGGCCATTATCACGCTCAAATTTGTTGATGATGGCTTTTTTCAGTGCTGGGGTACCGTCTACAGCAGTGTACTTCGTGAAGCCGTCGTTCAGCGCTGTAATGGCCGCAGCCTTGATATGATCAGGGGTATCAAAGTCTGGCTCACCGGCTCCCAGGCCTATAATGTTCTTGCCTTCTGCACGCAGTTCGGCAGCACGGTTGGTAACCGCCAGAGTAGGTGATGGTTTGATGTTGTTAACGCGATCTGAGAGTTGAACGTCCAAGCCTATTCCCTCGTATATCAGTACCTGTTTGAAAAAGCAGCCGGATGTGGCCGGGTTTACATCAGCGGTACCACAGCACCGGGCACATATAAATCAGACTGCATAGCTTGAACATCATACCTTAAAGCGTTTACCGCAGGCAGCGAAAATATGCTGTCTGATCAATAAATTGAATTACGCTTTGGGCCAGGGAGAGAAGGTGGATTAATGGCTATCTTAATGTGTGAATAAAATATAAACACCCGGCCTTGAGCCGGGTGTTATTCTGATCTGTTGTTACCATTACTAATGGATGCAGTTACTCAGTAATTGCTTCGGTAGCTGGTTGGTAATCATATCCCAGTACGTCAGCAACAGCTTTGTAGGTCACTTTACCGCAATGGACATTCAGTCCGTTAAGCAAATGCCCATCATCTTTCAGGGCCTGTCGGTAGCCTTTATTTGCCAGTGCTAATGCAAACGGTAACGTAGCGTTAGTCAGAGCGAATGTGGAAGTGCGCGCCACGCCACCGGGCATGTTTGCCACGCAGTAATGAATGATGCCATTCACCTCATAAGTTGGCTCCTGATGTGTTGTGGCATGTGATGTTTCGAAGCAGCCTCCCTGGTCAATCGCTACGTCAACCAGCACAGCGCCGTTTTTCATTTTGCTCAGGTGATTTCTATTAACCAGCTTGGGCGCGGCAGCACCTGGAATCAGTACTGCGCCCACAACCAGATCAGAAGCAACGACTTCCTGTTCAATGGTATCGGCAGTTGAATACAGAGTTTTCAGCTGAGGGCCGTACTGGGCGTCCAGTTCTTTCAGACGCGGCAGGGAGCGATCCAGTATTGTTACGTCTGCGCCGAGCCCCATTGCCATACGCGCTGCATTGATACCAACAACGCCACCACCAATTACAGTTACTTTGGCAGGAGCTACACCAGGAACGCCACCTAACAGGGTGCCCAGTCCGCCCTGGGCTTTTTCCAATGAATGGGCACCAGCCTGAATAGCCATACGGCCAGCAACTTCAGACATAGGGGCCAGCAGAGGTAGGCCGCCTCGTTCATCTGTCACGGTTTCATAAGCGATACAGACAGCACCTGATTCAACTAGCAGGCGGGTCTGTTCCGGGTCTGGCGCCAGATGCAGATAAGTAAACAGCAGCTGGCCGGGGCGTAGCATACGGCACTCGTCTGGTTGTGGTTCTTTTACCTTTATGATCATTTCTGCTGTTGCAAAAATCTCTTCTGCACTGCCAATAATGCGCGCGCCTGCTGCCTCATACTGCTCGTTGGTCAGGCCGATTGCGGTGCCTCCGTCACGCTGTACGATCACTTCGTGCCCTGCAGCAACCAGTTCACGTACGCCTGAAGGTGTCATTCCAATACGATATTCGTGATTTTTGATCTCTTTAGGTACGCCGATCAGCATGGCTAGTCTCCCTCGTTATCCGGTCACTCTGTCAAGAGTAACAGTGTGTGCTGTTGTTTTTTTGTTAGAGTGTTTTTTCAGGTTAGCAGTGATTGAGTGATGTTTTTTTGTGAATTTGGGGTTTTTTTTGAGTTATTTTCTGGGGTTCTATGGCTTTTGTAGTGATATTTGCTTTTGGTGGCTTTTGTGCCTGCCGAGCATGTTTGAAACCTGATGTTGAAGGTCGAATGTCGGAAGTCAGAGCAACAGGTTTAGGTTATGCCGTGTTACCTGAAGGAAAGAGGAGAGAATAAAAAAACCCCGCCAGGAGGCAGGGTCAGAGTGCATTACCTGTTGAGCACGGAGCATGAATCATCCTCAGCAGGAAAAGCTAAACCCGGTATGTTACAAGCGCTGTGCGGGCGCCCAGGGTTTCAGGGATTCAATGTGATGTCCCTTAATTTCGTACTGAGCGCTTTAAAAGGTCATTTCAGGTACTTCGTCAGGCACAATCAATTTGCCTGCGGTTTTCTCTACAATTTCTTCAACGGATACGCCTGGAGCACGTTCTTTCAGAATGAAAGTGCCGTTTTCTATTTCCAGATAGGCAAGGTCTGTCAATACTTTTTTGATACAGCCTGCACCGGTCAGAGGTAGAGAGCATGTTTCCAGCAGCTTGGACTCGCCGTGCTTGGAAGCGTGTGTCATGGTCACGATAATGTTGTCAGCACCTGCTACCAGGTCCATGGCGCCACCCATACCTTTAATCAGTTTGCCCGGAATCATCCAGGAGGCGATATTGCCTTCCTGGTCGACTTCGAATGCACCCAGTACAGTCAGATCGACATGACCGCCACGGATCATGGCAAAAGATTCAGCCGAGGAGAAGATAGATGCGCCTGTAGCGGCAGTAACAGTCTGTTTACCTGCATTGATCATGTCTGCATCAATTTCGTCTTCTGTTGGGAAGGGGCCCATGCCCAGCAGTCCGTTTTCAGATTGCAGCATTACGTCCATGCCTTCAGGGACATAGTTGGCTACCAGTGTTGGAATACCGATACCCAGGTTAACATAGAAACCATCTTGCAGTTCGCGTGCTACACGCATTGCCATCTGTTCACGAGAGAGTGCCATCTTTTTCCCTCTTTATCCCGTCTATAGCCGTTCGTTTGTGCGTACGGCAAATAATGTCTGTACAGGGAGCCGGGCTCGACCTGTACCTGAATGCTTGAGTTGATTGAATACATTGATCAATCGTAAGAACTGTCAGCTATAAAAGCCTTCAGCTGCTAAAAAGACCAATGACATATGTGACTCAGTCTTTACGGACTGTGCGCTGTTCAATGCGCTTCTCGAATGTGCCCTGGATCAGGCGGTCAACATAGATGCCGGGGGTGTGGATCTGTGTTGGATCCAGTTCACCAGGCTCAACGATCTCTTCAACTTCAACAACCGTAATTTTTCCTGCAGTTGCAGCCATCGGGTTGAAGTTCTGAGCGGTATCCCGGTAAACCACATTGCCGTAGCGGTCAGCCTTCCAGCCTTTCACGATGGCAAAATCACCGGTGATGGACTCTTCCATGATGTACTTGCGGCCATCGAATTCGCGTACTTCTTTACCTTCGCCTACCGGTGTTCCGTAACCTGTTGCTGTGTAGAACGCAGGGATGCCTGCGCCACCAGCGCGCATTTTTTCGGCCAGAGTGCCCTGTGGTGTCAGTTCAACTTCCAGCTCACCAGCCAGAAGTTGCTGTTCAAACAGTGCATTTTCACCAACGTAGGAGGAGATCATCTTTTTGATCTGACGGTCTACCAGCAGTACACCCAGGCCGAAATCGTCAACGCCACAGTTATTAGATACAAAAGTCAGCTCTTTTGTGCCCATTGTTTTGATCTGTGCAATCAGGTTCTCGGGGATACCGCACAGGCCAAAACCGCCGGCGATTACTGTCATGCCATCTTCCAGGCCAGCCATCGCTTCTTCGTAGCTGTTTACAACTTTGTCAAAACCCGACATTACAACACTCCTCCATGCTCATATTCAGGGCTTTACGAAGCGCAGATACGCCTGGTTGCAGGTTGTATCGTGCTTCTTATCTTTGATGTTCCTCAGTCTCCAATAACCCTTTATATTTATCAAATTTAAAGAATTGAATAATTTATAATTTTTTTAAATATGATGGATCTCATATGCTGTGCTGCAACTGGAGTAAAAATTCATGAATATCACGATAAAGCAGCTGCGAGCTTTCGTTGCTGTTTCCCGTACCCAGAGTTTTACAGAAGCTTGCGCTGCAATTCATCTGTCACAGCCTGCGCTGAGTATTGCTATTAAAAACCTGGAGGAAGAGGTTGGTGGGCAGTTGTTGGTGCGGACAACCCGGACGCTTTCATTAACGGCAGAGGGGGAGGCATTTTTGCCTACTGCCGAGCGATTGCTGGCTGACTGGGATAATGCGTTGGAAGAGGTACACAATCGTTTTGCACTAAAACGAGGGAAAATTGCCATAGCCGCAATGCCATCGTTTGCACTGAATCAGCTGCCGGAAGCGATTCGCTGTTATCGGGAAAACTATCCGCAAATCAACGTTACTGTACATGATGTACTGGCAGAAGATGTAGTGGATATGGTGCGGCAAGGGCGTTGTGAGGTGGGTATCAGTTTTGAGCCTGCCGAGTCTGAAGATCTGTTGTTTGAGCCACTCTTTCAAGATCAGCTGGTGGCGGTGTTGCCGCAGACGCACCGACGAGTCACTCAGGCAGTCATTAGCTGGGCGGAATTACTGGAAAGTGATTTTATGTCTCTGCAGCGCCCTTCAAGCATTCGGTTGATGATTGAGCAAAAGCTTGAAGAGCAAGGTGTTACCCCAGTTGTAGAGTTTGAAACCCATCAGCTGGCAACTATTGGCCGTATGGTTGCGACAGGGCTGGGTGTCAGTGCCGTGCCATCTTTATGTATTGCTCAGATGGCAGAGCTTGGAGCCTGCTGTCGTCAGTTGGAGCAGCCACAAATTACCCGTCAGGTAGGCGTTGTAACGCGCAGGCGATATCCGTTGTCGATGGCTGCACAAGGAATGGTACAAGTGTTGCGCGACATGAACCTGCCGACGCTATTGGAGGCGGCGGCAGGTCGAATGGAGCGTTGAGGTTTAACGAAGGTATTGTTTGCTGATATGGCGAAATTGATCTGTACCTGCTTTCTGCAGCCATTCGAATGCGACCATTTCACGGGTAACAATATGAATGCCAAGGGCACGCATACGTTCAATGGCAGCAGCTTTGTCGGATGGTTTTCGCGAAGAAACAGCATCCTCTACCACATAAACTTCGCGTGCCTGCTGGCGAAGTTTGACGGCTGTCTGCAGTACACAGACGTGCGCCTCCATGCCTATGACAATAACCTGATCTGGGCGAAGAGTGTTTATTTTTTCATTACAGGCAGGTTCTGACATACAGGAGAACCAGGTCTTTTCCATAATATTTTCATCTGCAAGTAACGGTCTCAATGTATTGCTGGTATGGCCTAACCCCTGTGGATATTGCTCCGAAGTTAGTACTGGAACATTCAGTGTGTTGGCGATTTCAATCAGCCAGCGAGCATTGTCAATGAGCTGATCGGCTTCATGAATGGCTGGAATAAGGCGTTCCTGAATATCGACAACAAGCAGGCAGGATTTATCGGGGTGAATCAGCATGGTGTGTTCCTCTTTAATAATTGACGCTGTATAGCACTGTTGAGTTGCGAATGACAACAGACGAACTTTACACTGCGCTCGACCCTGAGTTTCCAGATAATGGAGCTTATTAACATTAAGGCTGTTCAATAACGAGGTGTGCGGTGTGTTTGAATCTATCAACTGGAAGAGCGGGCGAGTCTGGTTGCTGGCGAGCTGTCTTACGATGCCGGTCAGTATAATTCAGGCTGCAGATGATAGCGCTGGTGTTGAGAGTGAAAATGCGACTGCAGGGCATGTGGCAGCGATTGAGCGTGGTAACTATCTGTTACGTGCGGGAGGTTGTTATGCTTGTCATACGGATGCTGCTGATGGAGGGAAGCCATTGGCAGGCGGGCCTGGGTTGCACACCGAATTTGGTACTTTCTACGCGCCAAATCTGACGCCAGATATGGAGCATGGTATTGGGGAATGGACGCTCGACCAATTCCGTCAGGCGCTGCACAAGGGGTTATCGCCTGATGGAAAGCCTTACTATCCGGTTTTTCCTTATGATTTTTATACCCGCCTGAACGATCAGGATGTAAATGATCTGTGGGCTGCATTACAGGCGGTGCCCACGAGTAGTACACCAGACCAGCAGCATGATGTCAGCTTTCCGTACAGCATTCGGTCTGGGCTGTCGCTTTGGCAGTCCATCTTTTTCCGAGAAGGGCGATTCCGGGCGAATCCTGATAATGGTGAAATGTTCAATCGGGGGGCTTATCTGGTAAATGGCCCTGCCCATTGTGCTGCGTGTCATACCCCGCGTAACAGTTATGGTGCCCTTGACTGGTCGCGTCATCTACAGGGAGCGGATAATTTACCTGGAGGTGAGCGGTCACCCACGATTCGAGCCCGTGTATTAAAAGCGAGAGGCTGGACAGTCGAGTCGTTAGCTCGGGCGTTGAAAAATGGTGTGCAGCCTGCGGGTGATCGCTTCCTTGGGAGTATGGCTGAAGTTGTTGAGCTGGGTACAAGTTATCTGTCTGAAAAAGACCGCCGTGCTATTGCAACTTATATACTTACAGAGCCACGTCGTCGTTGATGTGGCTTCGGTTGCCGTAACTGTGGGCGGGAGCTGTTATATGATCAGATCCACAGGTTGTACTGGTAAAGGAGCAGTAACGGATGAAAGTACTTTGTTATAGCACTCGCAAAGATGAAATCCCGTTTATGGAACAAGCGTTTGCTGATTCCGGGCATCAGGTGAAATTCATAGATAGTCATCTGGATATAACAACTGTACGGTTGGCTGAAGGTGTCGAGGCAGTCTGTGTATTTGTGAATGATCAGGTGGATGCACAGGTTATTGAAGCGCTGGCTGAATGTGGAGTGCAGTTGATTGCCTTGCGCTGTGCCGGTTTTAATAATGTTGACCTTGAAGCTGCCCGTAGCCAGGGCATTGCTGTTGTTCGTGTTCCTGCTTATTCGCCTTACGCTGTGGCGGAGCATACGGTGGGCTTGATTCTGATGCTTAATCGACATCTGCATAAAGCTTACAACCGGGTACGTGAAGGTAACTTTGTACTGGATGGGCTGCTTGGTTTTGATCTGCATGGAAAAACGGTTGCCGTTGTGGGCACGGGTGAAATTGGCGCAGTGTTTTGTCGCATTATGGTGGGGTTTGGTTGCCGGGTCGTTGCAGTTGATCCGCACCAGAATGCAGACTGTCTGGCGTCAGGGGTGCAGTATATGGCATTAGATGAAGCGTTAGCACAGGCTGATATTATCAGTCTGCATTGCCCGTTATTGCCGCAGACGCATCACCTGATTGATGATAGGACACTGTCGCTGATGAAGCCGGGAGTGATGTTGATCAATACCAGTCGTGGTGCCCTGGTAGATACCGCAGCCGTAATTGGTGGTTTGAAGCGCGGTCATGTTGGTAGTTTTGGTATTGATGTTTATGAAGAAGAAGCCGCACTGTTTTTTGAAGATAACTCAGATCGAGTTATTACAGATGATTTGTTGATGCGACTGACAACCTTCCCCAATGTTGTTATTACGGGGCATCAGGCCTTTATGACGAAGGAAGCATTGGAAAATATCTCTGATACAACCTGCGCTAATATCTCTGCGTTTGAATCCACAGGGCGCGCTGATAATCAGCTGTAAAGGACCGCCCGCTCAATATTGAATCTGTTACAATCGAGTTCTTGTTTATCCCGTCTGGAGCTCGATTGTGACTCAGTTTCGCCCATGTATAGACCTGCATCAGGGGCAGGTGAAGCAGATTGTTGGTGGTACCCTGGATGATCAGGGGGCGAAAACCAATTTTGTCAGTCAGTATGATGCAGCACATTATGCCAGCCTTTATCGTCAACATAATCTGACAGGGGGGCATGTTATTGCACTGGGGCCTGGTAACCAGGAGCAGGCGTTGCAGGCTCTGCAAACCTGGCCGGGAGGGCTACAGTTTGGTGGTGGTGTGAATGACACAAATGCTGAACAGTTCCTGGAAGCTGGAGCATCACACCTGATTGTAACTTCATGGTTATTCGAGAATGATCAGTTCAGCTGGTCGCGGCTGGAAAAAATTCGTGCGATTACCGGAGCGGAACGCCTGGTTCTGGATCTGAGCTGTCGTCGAACTGAGCAAGGCTGGAAAATTGCTACTAATCGCTGGCAGACGGTCACAGAGCTTGAAGTTAATCAGCAGACGTTGCAGGAATTGAGCGAACATTGCGCGGAGTTCCTGATTCATGCAGCTGATGTTGAGGGTTTGCAGGGCGGGATCGACGAAGATCTTGTTGTTTTACTGGGAGAGCATTGCTCAATTCCAGTGACCTATGCCGGAGGCGCTCGTTCATTGGACGATTTGCAGCGAGTGCATGATCTGTCAGAGGGCAGGGTCGATCTTACCATTGGAAGTGCGCTTGATATTTTTGGAGGCAGTGGTGTGTCTCTGCAACAGTGTATTGATTGGAATCATGGTGTTGCCAAACTTTGAGTATAGTAGGCAGGGGGTAGCTGTTTTTAGGTATTCCCCCCCTGTCTATTGCACAGATAGGATGATTTATCTGTTTGAAACACAGCAGCAGGTACAGTCAGCTTCGTGATCATTCCGCCTGAATAATGACAGCGTGATTTACCGCAATGGTATTTGTGTTGTTCCTGTCATCCGGTCTGTTCTGTTGTCTTCAGGTTGTTGTCTTTAGTGGATAGATTCCTTCAATCATTGTAGTGGGCACCCTTGGCCATTGAGTGGCAGGGGGCCGGTAAGTTGTGTTATTTGCCTGAATCGCTACAGGGAGTTGATTTTAATGTTGCCCAAAAAAGTTCTTACCGTTTTTGGTACCAGGCCAGAAGCTATCAAAATGGCACCTTTGGTACGTGCCCTGGCTGAATCGCAAGAAATTGAAAGCAGAGTCTGTGTTACAGCACAGCACCGCGAAATGCTTGATCAAGTGCTTGAGTTGTTTGAGATCAGGCCGGACTATGATCTCGACATCATGAAACCAGGCCAGGACCTTAACAGTGTGACCACTGCGATTCTTGAAGGAATGAAGCCTGTTCTCGAAAGCTTCAAGCCAGATCTTGTGCTGGTGCATGGTGATACGGCGACTACGTTCGCTGCTGCGTTGGCAGCATACTATCAGCAAATTCCAGTGGGGCATGTCGAAGCGGGGTTGCGTACCGGTAACCTGTACTCACCCTGGCCAGAAGAAGGTAATCGAAAACTGGTTGGGGCTCTGGCTACTGTACATTATGCCCCGACTCAGACATCCAGGCAGAACCTTTTAACCGAGGGTGTCGATGATCAGATTATTCATGTGACGGGCAATACTGTTATAGATGCCCTGCAGTGGGTTGTGGCACGTATTGATTCAGATACACAGTTAAGTGATGCTCTGGCGCAACAGTTTGTTTGGCGTGAGCCGGAGCGCCGTATGATTCTGGTGACTGGTCATCGACGTGAATCCTTTGGTGCAGGTTTCGAACGTATTTGTCAGGCACTGGTTAGTATTGCCAGTCGATATCCTGATTGCCAGGTTGTGTACCCTGTGCACCTGAACCCGAATGTGCGTGAGCCCGTTAATCGTTTGTTATCTGAGGTGAAGAACATTCACCTGATAGAGCCACTTGATTACCTTCCGTTTGTTTATTTGATGAACCAGAGCCATCTGATTCTCACAGACTCAGGTGGGATTCAGGAAGAAGCGCCTTCTCTGGCAAAGCCCGTGTTGGTCATGCGAGATAATACGGAACGGCCTGAAGCTGTGGAGGCAGGAACAGTGCGCCTGGTTGGGACTGAGGTTGATATGATCGTCTCTGCTGTGGCGGAGTTGTGTGATGATTCGCAGGCTTATCAGGCGATGGCACAGTCCATCAATCCATATGGTGATGGAAAAGCGTGCCAGCGAATTGTAGAGCATATTTGTCAATAATTTTATTCGGACAATGGTGTCTGGGGTCGCATTGTGTAGTGGCAGTGATTGTCGTGTATGCTTCCTCTTGCACCTGATCTAAGGATGTTCAGATGAGTTTTAATAAGGTATCAGTGATCGGGTTGGGGTATATTGGCCTGCCAACCGCAGCAATTCTGGCTTCTCGAGGTGTTGATGTTGTCGGAGTCGACGTTAACCAGCATGCGGTTGATACCATTAATGATGGCAATATTCATATTGTTGAACCGGACCTGGATATTGTTGTTCGCTCAGCCGTTACAACAGGGCGATTAAGGGCTTCGACCCAGGCAGAACCTGCTGATGCGTTTATGGTTGCAGTGCCGACGCCTTTTAAAGAAGGTAAAGCGCCTGATCTTTCTTATATAAAAGCAGCAGCTGAGTCAATTGCTCCGGTCCTGGAAGCGGGTAATCTGGTGGTGCTGGAGTCAACATCACCTGTTGGTGCGACAGAGCAGCTGTCCCAATGGTTGTCGCAATATCGTCCCGATCTGACTTTCCCGCAGCAGGTAGGCGAAAATGCAGATATTCGTGTAGCACATTGTCCCGAGCGTGTATTGCCTGGTCACGTATTGCAGGAGCTGGTGTCAAATGACAGGGTAATCGGTGGGCTTTCAGCTGCGTGTTCTAAAGCAGCTGGTGAGTTATACCGCATATTTGTTAAGGGTGAGTGCATCGTAACAAATGCGCGTACAGCTGAGATGGCTAAGCTGACGGAAAACTCATTTCGTGATGTAAATATAGCCTTCGCAAATGAATTGTCATTAATCTGTGATCGCCTGAAGATCAATGTATGGGAATTGATTCGGCTGGCTAACCGCCACCCCCGGGTGAACATTCTCAATCCAGGGCCTGGCGTTGGTGGCCACTGTATAGCTGTAGATCCATGGTTTATTGTCGATAGTGCCCCTGAAGAAGCAAAGCTGATTCGGCAGGCTAGAGAAGTAAATGACTATAAGCCACTTTATGTGGTTGAAAAAGTACGTACTGTGGCAGATCAATTTAAAGCGCCGGTTATTGCATGTCTGGGAGTCTCATTTAAGCCTGATATAGATGACTTGCGTGAAAGCCCTGCATTGGCAATTGTCGAAAATCTGCAGACGGATCAGGTTGGTGAGTTAATTGTTGTTGAACCCAACATTACTGAGCTTCCAGAACGTTTGAGCGCGAAGGAAGGTATCAAACTTGCTGGTTTACAAGAAGCCTTGAGTGAGGCAAATATAGTTGTGATTTTGGTGAATCATCGTGAGTTTGCATCACTCGATGCTACTAGTTTGTCTGAAAAAATAGTCATCAATACCTGCTCAGGTTAATGATAAATATTTTTATTGTCTAATAATGGGGCAATATTTTGCCCCATTATTTTATGCCCAGGATGTAGAAATTATGTTTAAGGCCGTCCTGAAAGTTTTTTCGGGAGACATGGTTATTATGATGTCTCGGTTTCTTGGCTTGTTTGCTGTGGCAATAAAGCTAGGAATTGAAGAGCTGGGTGTTTTTTCAACACTGAACGCTCTCAGCAGCATTGTTTTACCATTGGCAATATGGGGAGGAGTGAATCTTACGCAAAAGCATATTGAAAAAGATGGAAAAGGTGAGACATGCTTTATCGCATCCTTGCTCCTTTTAATTATAGTGGGGGCCTTTCTATCATTTTTCGCATCATGGCTTATGTTTCCGGATTATCTGGTTTATGCGTTTTTGATATTGTACGCTGAATCAATAGGTATTGGTGTTAGAGATCTTTTGAAGAGTATCTTGTTTGCACGTAATGAATACCATAGCATACTTATTATAAGTATTGTTCCGGCTATTAGTTATCTATTGTTTCTAGCATGGTTCTTCTTCTATCTGGAGGGAATGAAGGGTTTGGTAACCTTTATTTTTGGTTATAATTTGTTGACATTCTCTGTCTATATGGTTTTTGTGTATAGAAGTAAAGCTTTCCTGATGCTTCCAGATGCGGTCAGGGTCTTGTTAAACGGTTGGTACTTTAAAGAGGGGGCTGGTTTTGTTATTGCAGGGTTTTCAAAGGCCTTATATGCTCAGCTTGACCGTGTTCTAGTAAATATTATTGCAGGTAATGCAGCTTCTGGTGTGTATAACATAGCAGCTACTTGTGCTGGTGTGGCTTTAATGCCAGTGTATGCCTATGCGCAAATAGTTGAGCCTAGATTCTATTCCATTTCTATGAGTGTGAAAGAAAAGCTTCAGCTTATGTATGGTTGCAGTTTAAAAACTATCGTTATGGGGCTAGCTATATTTTTTGCATCCTTGCCGGTTGCGTATGTTGTTTCAATAATGAAGGATGATTTTTCTGGTTTGTTGTACACGTACAGTTTTTTCATGATTTTTCTGATGAGTATGGGAGCATTACAGACTACTTTCAATTTTTTGAATGGGGTTGGAAGGCCATACGCTCGCTTTGTGCTTACTCTAACCTTTAGCGCATTAATTGCTTTGCTTGCCAATCCGCTAATTTCTGAGTTTGGTGTTGAGTCATTACCAATAGTGCTGGGGTTCTCTAATTTCATCATGTGGTTTGGAGTATATTTTTTCTGGCGGCGATCAGTTGCTTCTGACTAAAAAGGAATGATTGGTGGTACAGCATGCATCGGGTTAACAAACCAGGTAAAATAGCAGTAATTGTCAGTAGCTTGTTAGTCGTTGCGCTCGTTTTAACGCCATTATCTGATTTTGCTTCTGTTGCAGCAAGGTTTAATGGTGCCGGTGCTGTTGGTCGTATATCTCTTTTGTTTCGATTTTTTGTGCTTGGTATGTGTATCTTTTTGATGGTGCAGGCGCTGAATGCGAGACAGATAATCATGTGGCTGATTTTTATATTTTGTACACTTAATATTTGGGTTAATGTACTTTTTTTTGACGCTGCAACAGTTGTATATGGCGTTGAGACAAGTCTTTTTATGTTAAAGTATTTTCTGTTTTTTATTTACTATCTTGCTTTCCTTTTTGTGCTTAATTCATCACTTGTAAGTTATGAGTCATTTAAAAAGATTTTTGATTTTCTAATAATATTTTACTCGGTTCCTGTTATCCTTGGTGGCATTTTTATGATAAAAATGTTTTTTTACTACAGTACCGAACGATGGGGAGTAAAAGGGATTGTATATGCGGGAAATGAGCTTTCTGGGCTTTTGCTTGTAAGTCTGACGTGGGCTTATCTTGACTTTAGGTATGAAGGAAAAAAGCTTATTTTGATTATTGTTTCAATGGCTACCATTATATGCGGCACTAAAGCTGCTTTGCTATCATTTATACTAATGGTTATAGGGTACTTGTTTTCGAGGGGGGGCTTTACAAGCTATCTCTACATGGTGGTTGCTATCGTAATGGGAACGTTTGCTGTTATGGGAGCATATCTTTATGTTGATAGCATACAGAAAGCAGTTGATAATTCTATGGCATATTTCATATGGCAGTTTGAAAATAATGCTGACGGATCGTTACTTACATTACTTTTATCCGGTCGAGATCAAAAGTTTGATGTAGTTTATACGGTGCTGCAAGATAGCTTTCCATGGGTTTTTGTTTTGGGTGGCTACCCTGTTTCGACATATACAGTTGAAATGGATCTTTTTGATCTGATCGCTCTATTGGGTATTTTTGGTACTATTATTTATATGATTGCCTGGTTTAGATGCTGGATATACCCTAAGAAGGGTGATCAGTTTATGGGCCGTATTAAAATTGCCTTTATAGCAGTATATCTATTTCTTGCTTTTACTGCTGGGCATATGTTTTACTCAGCGGTATTGGCACCTTTTTTAGCAATGCTGTCAATACGTATGCAGGTTATGACAGGTAATTTAACCTTTGATTCAAAGGAGTAATCTGGTTATGAAAATAAAAGAAAGCGATGTTGATATTATTGGCCCTTATCCTCCTCCTTTTGGAGGGGTTTCTTTGCACATATATCGTATTCTTCCTTTTCTTAAAAAGGCTGGTGTTGGTTTCAGAGTTTTCAATCAATATGATTATGAAAGTTTGAATGACGGCGTTATAGCCACTAAGAAAAGTTACCTTTGGTGGTTGAAGTATATATTTTCTAAAAAATCAAAAGTAGTGCATATACACCACTTTACCGATATACACTTTCCTTATCTCTTGGCTCTTTCTTTGTTTTCCCGGAGTAAAAGGGTAATAACCATCCACCACGGAAAAATGTTGAGGTATGGCAAGGCAAGGTGGAAGATGACAGTCTTTATTATTAAAGCAGCTCGTCTATCAAAGGTGCTTATTGTACAGGAAGAGTTGCAGCAGAGGTTACAGGGAGCGGGGGTTAAAAATGTGGAGTGGTTACCTGTTTATGTCCCTCCTCAGGTGACAGAACCAAAATTATTAAAAGGTGATTATGACTATAATGTGGTATTTAATGTAGGTATGCCAATAGGGCCGCGTGTAATATATGTATACAGCATAGATTATTTTTTTCAGCTTGCTAAGGACTTTCCTGATATTGGTTTTCATTTTTTTCTTGGGGACGAAGGAAATAAAGAAGAAACTGAACGTTATCTATCAGAGCAAAAAAGTGATAATGTGAGCGTTTACTATTTAGAGCAGATGGTAGAATATCTGGCTTCTGCTGATGTTTTTATACGACCAAACCGTGTTGATGGCTATGGCATATCTGTTCAGGAAGCTATGGATTTAAATATTCCTGCTATTGCTTCAGATGTGTGCGCAAGGGCTCCTGGAGCACAGCTGTACGATGGTAGTAGCTATGAAAAATTAAAAGAGTGTCTTGAAAAAGTAAAATCATCAGATAAAAACAGCATGCTGGAAGGCAAGACGTCACTTGATTATCATGAAAGACTTATCAATATCTACAAGAGCTTACTTTAGTATAGTAAGTATTTAAGATTGCTATCAGAGAGCTAGACAGGTGATAGTTAAGTTTCATAAAACAGGCTTTTACTATAATTTTTAACTTAAGGTGTGTGCGTGGATACAGTAGCTATAAACTCTGCTCTACTGGGTAAGTTGAGAAAGCATGATCATGCTGGTTATGATCCTTTTGATTACCTTAATAGTAAAATATTTTCTGCTACTCCACTCTATCGTAGTGAGTTTATGAGACTTGCCTGGATTCAGTTAGGTAAGCGCTTACCTGTAAACTTCCGTCCGGTATTCCGTGTGCCACGAATGCGTAACCCTAAAGGAGTAGGTCTGACGATTTTGGGGTTACTTGAAGATTACCACCGAACAGGGCAGGCTGATTATTTGAATGAAGCGCTTCAGCTTGGTGAATGGCTATTAACTGAACGTAGTGATGTTACTGTCTGGAAGCATAGCTGCTGGGGTTATCATTTTGACTGGCAAGCCAGAGCCTTTTTTGTGCCTAAAGGCAAGCCTAATATTATCTCCACTGTCTATGTAGCAAGGGCTTTGCTCGCACTTTCTGAGTTTTCCCCAAATAAGGGCTTCCGAGATGCTGCGTTGGATTCAGCCTGTTTTATTCAGTCTTCCTTATACAGCGAGGATGATCAGGGAGGGTTTTACGCTTATATTCCTGGCGAAACAGCTTTTGTTCATAATGCAAGTCTCTGGGGGGCTGCTTGGTGTATACAGGTTGCAAATTTATCCAGTGATACAGAAATGTTTGAGCAAGCGCATGCTGTTATGATGCGCTCAGTTGATGCACAGAGAGAAGATGGAGCCTGGGTTTATGGGGATCGCCACCATCATCAATTTGTTGATGGTTTCCATACTGGTTATAACCTTGAAGCTTTGAATATGGTTCGTGCCGTAACAGGCAGCACAGAGTTTGATCAGGTTATTGATCGAGGTTATAAGTATTATAAAGAAAACTTCTTTTTGGAGGATGGCACGGCTTGTTATTATAACAATAGTGTCTATCCAATTGACTTTCATAGCGTATCACAGGCTATCCTGACTCTAATTACACTGGGAGGAAGGCATGATCTTGCGTTATGTGAAAAAGTGATTTCGAAAGCTATTGAGCAACTTTATCTTCCTGAGCATGGGCGCTTTGCTTATCAGAAGCACCATTTCTTTACCAATAAAGTTGACTATCTCCGGTGGACGCAGGCATGGGCGTATTATTCTTTGTCTGTCTATAATCGTTTTATAAATGAGTGTACAAGTCATGAAAAGGATTGAGGTTCTAGGCTGTCCAATGGATGTTGCGACAATGGAGCAGACCGTTGATACAATTATTGCAGCAATTGAGGATAAAAAGTTTATACAGCATGTTGTGGTAAATGTGGCCAAAATTGTCAATATGCGTCGTGATTCCGAGTTAGATTCCTCTGTAAGAGCTTGCGATATTATTAATATTGATGGCATGGGTGTTGTTATTGGTGCGCGCTTTCTGGGGTATAAAGTGGATGAGCGTGTTGCAGGTGTTGATCTTTTCGAAAATTTGATTGCTCGTAGTGAAAAAGAAGAATTTCCTGTCTTTTTGCTTGGTGCAAAAAATGAAGTTGTTACAGAAGTTGCGAAGTGTTTACAGGAGCGACATCCAGACTTAAAGCTTGCTGGTTTTCATCATGGTTATTTTTGGGATGATGAGGAAGCGGTTGTTAAGAAAATTAAAGACTCGGGTGCACGTCTGTTGTTTGTCGCTATTACCTCTCCTAGAAAAGAGAATTTTATAAACCGCTGGAAAGATCAATTAGGTGTTGATTTTGTGATGGGGGTTGGAGGTACTTTCGATGTGGTTGCTGGGAAAGTTCAAAGGGCGCCTGTCTGGATGCAGAAATGGGGCCTGGAGTGGCTTTATCGTGTGATTCAGGAACCAGGGCGTATGTGGAAACGGTATCTGGATACAAATTCCCGCTTTTTCTGGTTACTGCTAAAAGCACGTCTCAAAGGTGATATTGCCAGCAAGCAGTCAAATAAGGCCTGACTTTAGAGCTGGTGCTTTACTTGAAGATCTTACAGGCCTCTGTTAGAGGCCTGTGCTGTATCGGCTACACTTTAAACTGTGTGATTAATTGATTCAGGTTTATGGCAAGCCTGGCTAACTCGTCGCTGGCGTCTGCTGTATAGCGTGAGCCATCTGCATTGCGAGAGGATATTTCGCGGATCTTTTCCAGGGTTTCTTGCAGTTTCTGTGTTGTCATGTTCTGTTCATTTGCCGCTGAACCAATTGCAGAGTTCATATCTGCAATTTGCTGGATATGCTGTTGCATTTTTGTAATCGAGATGCCTGCCTCTTCGGCTTGTGTAACACTGTCCGTGGCCATTTTCTGGCAAGCACTCATATCTTGTACTGTATCACTAACGCCCTGTTGCAGTTTATCAATGACGGCTTCTACATTGTGTGTAGCATCCTGGGTGCGGGCTGCCAGTGTACGAACCTCATCCGCTACAACGGCAAACCCTCTCCCCTGTTCTCCTGCGCGTGCTGCTTCAATTGCGGCATTCAGTGCCAGTAGGTTTGTTTGATCAGCTATTTCTCGAATAACGGCAACAATATCTCCAATGCTGTTGCTGGTTTCTTTGAGCTGATCAGTTTTTCTGGATGATTGTTCGATTTGTTCACCCAGCCGGGTGATTGTCTGAATGTTATTATTGAGTGTTGAGACGCAAAGCTCCATCTCGGATGCGGCGGTATGGCTTGCTTTCAGAGTGTTCTGAGCATTACTAGCAACCTGATCTGTCGCTGAATTCATTGCAGCGGATGCAGCACTAACGTGATTAATGTCGTCCTGCTGCTGAGTAAGCCCCCGAGTTGTTTGCTGGGTGACTTCGGTAAGTTTTTCGGATTCACCTGTCAGTCTGGATGAAGAGGTTGCAACTTCACCCAGCACATCGCGAAAGTGAGCAACCATGCTATTGAACACTTTGATGATCTCGCCAAGTTCGTCATGGTTATGTATGTCCAGCTTCAGGGTCAGGTCATGGGTTTCGTTCATTTTCTGCATCATCTGGCTCATCTGGTTGAGCGGGAAATAGATGTTGCGAGATACAGCCAGAGAGCCCCAGGAAATAGCGAGAAGCCCTAAAAAGGCTAATCCGCCGAGCTGCTTTATATCAAGCCAGAAGATTTCTTCAACGTCATCAAGGTAAACGCCTGTACCTATTATCCAGCCCCAAGGCTCGAACAGCTGCACATAGGACACCTTGTCAACAGGAAGGGTAGAGCCAGGTTTATTCCACTGGTATTCAACAAAGCCTGCTTTGTGTTGTTGTACAACGTTTACAATTTCAACGAATAATGCTACTCCGTTGGGGTCTTTCATATGGCGTACGTTGGTGTTGTTCAGGGTGCTTGTTGGGTGATACAGCATGGTGTAATCAAGACGATTGACCCAGAAGTAATTATCACCTTCGTAGCGCATGGAGCGTAATAATTGCAGCGCCTGGGCTTGAGCTTCTTCATCTGTGATATGGCCCTGTTGCGCTTCTCTGTAGAAATGTTCCAGCATATCGGAAGCTGTTTCTACCAGATCCTGGGTTTTCAGGTATCGATCTTCAAGTAGATTAAGGCGTAGATTCCAGGCCGCGACGGCCATGATAAAAAGCATACCGACAACCATAATAACGCCAAGCAGCCCTAGCTTATATTTGATTGTCAGATGATTCAGTACAGCATTCATCGGGCAGATCTCCTTTCTTATTATATCTGGAAGTATTCTGTATGCCTGCAGAATGCCTCCAGCCCGGGTTGGGCGACCGGGTTTCCTCCCGGCATTTCCATACCGGCAGCCTTTCATGGTACATGATATGGTTTGATCATACGTAATTAATTATGCGTTACGCATATAAAGTATTATTCGTAACCGAAAGCAATGAGGGCTGCTTATATGTTGTAGAAATCAAGCCTCCTGATACTTCCCGCCTGGTCGTGCGAGAGTTCTGGAATTGCTGCGGAAGCCTTCCTGTTTCCACGCGCCTCATACACGGATAGCGGCATACTGTTATGGGTAAACTCACGGATTGTGGTACAAACGAAAAAGCCGCAACCTTATGGTTGCGGCTTTCTGGTAGTTATTTTTCAGTCGGATTTATATAAAATTTCCGAGTCTGAGAAATGATATTACTGTTTGGCTGCTTTTAGTGCTTCGTTCAGTGTTGCGCTTGGGCGCATAACTGTTTTCACTTTTTCTGCGTCCGCATGGTAATAACCACCAATGTCAACCGGCTTGCCTTGAGCAGCGTTCAGTTCACCAACAATTTTCTCTTCATTTTCAGCCAGGGTTGCTGCCAGTGTAGAGAATTTGGCTGCCAGATCAGCGTCTTCGGTCTGTGCTGCTACAGCCTGTGCCCAGTACATTGCCAGGTAGAAGTGAGAGCCACGGTTGTCCAGCTCGCCGGTCTTACGGCTTGGAGACTTACCGTTGTCCAGCAGTTTACCCGTTGCGTCGTCCAGCGTTGCTGCCAGGATCTTCGCTTTGGCATTGTCATTCTTGAGGCCCAGCTCTTCCAGGGAAACCGCCAGTGCCAGGAATTCACCCAGAGAGTCCCAACGCAGGTGGTTCTCCTCAACCAGCTGCTGTACGTGCTTAGGTGCAGAACCGCCTGCGCCTGTTTCGTACATACCACCGCCGTTCAACATTGGAACGATAGACAGCATTTTTGCAGAGGTGCCCAGCTCCATGATCGGGAACAGGTCAGTCAGGTAATCGCGTAGTACGTTACCCGTTACGGAGATGGTGTCTTTGCCTCGAGCCATGCGTTCCATGGAGAAGCGGATCGCTTCATTGTAGGACATTACGTGGATGTCCAGACCAGTCAGGTCGTGCTCTTTCAGGTACTCAGCAACTTTCAGGCGCAGCTGGTTGTCGTGTGCGCGCTCTTCGTCCAGCCAGAATACAGCAGGCGTATCAGAGTTGCGGGCACGGGTAACAGCCAGTTTCACCCAGTCACGGATTGGCGCGTCTTTGGTCTGGCATGCGCGCCAGATATCGCCTTTCTCGACTTCGTGCTGCATCAGTACGTTGCCAGCTGCGTCAACGACGCGCATGGTGCCATCTGCTTCCAGCTCGTAAGTTTTGTCGTGAGAGCCGTATTCTTCAGCTTTCTGAGCCATCAGACCTACGTTAGGCACTGTACCCATAGTCGTTGGGTCGAACGCACCGTTAGTCTTACAGAAGTTGATCATTTCCTGGTAGATACGGGCGTAAGTAGACTCAGGCATTACCGCCTTGGTGTCTTTCAGTTTGCCGTCCTGACCCCACATCTGACCGGAGTTACGGATCATCGCTGGCATGGAAGCATCAACGATTACATCAGATGGTACGTGCAGGTTGGTGATGCCGCGTACGGAATCAACCATCGCCATCTCTGGACGGTTTTCGTAGCAGGCGTGGATGTCTTCCAGGATCAGATCCTGCTTGGACTGTGGCAGGGTGCTGATTTTATCCAGCACAGAACCCAGACCGTTGTTCGGGTTAACGCCCAGCTCTTCAAACAGTTCAGCGTGCTTCTCGAACGCATCCTTGTAGAACACGCTTACCGCGTGGCCGAATACGATCGGGTGGGAAACCTTCATCATGGTCGCCTTAACGTGCAGGGACCACATCACACCGCTTTCTTTACAGTCAACCAGTGTCTTCTCGAAGAATGCACGCAGGGCTTTGCAGCTCATGAACATGCTGTCCAGAACTTCACCTTTCTGCAGGCTCAGCTCTTTTTTAACTTCTACTGCGCCGTCTTTACCAACGAATTCGATACGAACATCGCCAGCGTCAGCCATCGTTACGGACTGTTCGCTGCAGAAGAAGTCGCCGCCGCGCATGTAGTCAGCGTGGGACTGGGAAGTCTGGCTCCATGCACCCATGGAGTGTGGGCTCTTGCGTGCGTAAGCTTTAACGGCCTTTGGTGCACGACGGTCAGAGTTACCCTGACGCAGAACCGGGTTTACCGCACTACCCAGAATTTTGGAGTAGCGAGCCTGAACATCTTCTTCTTCAGCATTGGCTGGCTCATCAGGGTAGTTTGGTACGTCATAGCCCTGGGATTGCAGCTCGGCAATAGTTGCTTTCAGCTGTGGGATAGAGGCAGAGATGTTTGGCAGTTTGATGATGTTGGCATCTGGCTGCAGAGTCAGTTCGCCCAGCTCGGCCAGTGTGTCTGCCATTTTCTGGTCATCAGACAGTTTTTCAGGGAAAGCAGCCAGAACACGTGCTGCCACGGAGATGTCGCTGATCTCTACGTTGATGTCTGCAGCTTTGGTGAAGGTACGGATGATCGGAAGCAGAGAGGCAGTTGCCAGAGATGGTGCTTCGTCGGTCAGCGTGTAGACAATTGTTGGATTTTTAGTCGTCATTTTTTCCCCTGATATATCCAGCTGGATAGCCATAGACCAGCAGCCTGATGCCACTCAGAACTTTAGGCGCTGAAGTCTATGCCTAAGGAATTACGTTAGCGCGGCGGAGTATACGCCAGATTAGCGGTTAGTATGAAGTAGCAAGGCGTTTTTTCCCGAGCGTTTCTACTAAAAGGTAATAACTGACATTAACTACCGATATTGATTACAGTTACCCCCAGTAAATAACAAAAAATATAAAGTTCTTTTTTTTCAGTGGGTTACGTGGTTTTTTCTGGCCGTTGATTCAGTGTTTTGACGTTATAGTGAAATAGATGACAGGGCTTGAACTGCATTCTTTTTGTAGTAGCGCTACAACCACGACGGTCTGTTTTTTAGCCGTGGTTGCAGTGTCTGAGTAAATAAATGGCAGCAGGAGGAGGTTTGCTGGTTGTTTATTGCGCTATTGGTAACGTTCTTTTGCCTGAGTCACTTTCTTCAGGTAATGGCGGCTTTCTTCAGGCATACGGCTGCGGAGTCGTTCATAAACCTGGCTGGGGGAAAGCTGATTTATCTGGCGAAATGCGCTGTTACGGTTACTTGAAAAACAACGAAGGACATTACCGGCCCCACCATTATAAGCTGCGATAATGCAATACTCCTGACTGCGTGGGTGATTGATATTCGCCAGGTAACGGCTTTGTAAAATATACAGATAAGCACACCCCATACGGATATTGTTGTCAGCGTTAAACAGGTAATCTCGGCTGGGGGTGCCATCACGACCATGAATCAGTTTCCAGGCATCACGACCAGCGGTTTTGGGTACAATCTGCATCAGCCCATAGGCGGGTACCCAGCTGACGGCAAAAGGGTTGAAGTGGCTTTCGGTCTCTATGATGGCGTAAACCAGTGCCGGGTCTTGCTGATATTTCTGACTATGGTTGTTCACTTGTTGGCTGTAACGTTGTTGGCGTTGCTGGCTACTGTTACGTAGTAGTGAAAATTCAACGCTGGTTTCCACTCGGCGTTGCCCTGAGGGCACAATAACCTGGCGTTTGTGCAGTCTATGCCGTATCAGATAGTCCGCAAAACGACTGGCGCGCCAGCGCCAGCGCATCGCCTTACCGTCATGATCGACCACCTGATTGTAAAGAAAAGGCTCTGCGCCAAGCTTTATGGCGCGGTCAGAAAACAGATCAACGCCATCTGGGTCATCCGGTGACAGTATGGTCATAATGATTGCTTCTTTCAGTCGATCGGGTTGCAATGTTTCGACGCGAACAACACCACGGCGAAAATCAATAATGCCTCGGCTCTGATAACGATCTGTATATTTCACCCAGCTGTCTTTGTCTGAACTACGTGCATCCTGCTCACCCCAGACCCGGATTACATCGCGGGCAAATTGTCCGGCAAACTGTTGTAGCTGCTTCAGATCGCGCTGGAAACTATCGGGATTGTTAGCCCAGCCCTGGGCACGGTTTTGAGCAACAGACAGCGCAGCATCTTTAAGATTCTCCGTAGAGAAAGTACCGTTTGAGAAAGCGTCCTGCTCAAGTGCCGTGCGAGATGCCCGGATGATCTGCTCGGTAGTACAGGCTGGCAGTACCAGTGATGACAGTGAGATCAGAAATGTGCGGCGATTGAGCATCAGTGATTATCCGTAATGGGTTATTCGTAATTGCAAGTAGCCTGTGTTCCAGAGTGCTTGATTCTACGTGGTCTTGAATTCTCAGGCCAGGCGCACCTGAATACCATGAAAACAGTGTAAAAGTAGATGCTGTTTTATCAGGAAGTGTTGATATTAACGATAATCTGTATCAATAGCGTTTGCTGGTTTGTTATGCTAGTGTTCCTTCAACTATGAAACGCTGGGCCTGTATGCCCGGCAAATTTTTTTACAGGTTGAGGTTTTCTCGTGAAGCTGAAAAAGATTGTAATGGCACTGACAGTTGCTGCGATGGGCTCTGCGTCAATGGCAGCTCATGCAGGTGATGTTTACGCAGATTTCCCGGTAACTGTAAAGGATTACAGTGGTAAGGCTACCCACTCTGTTTCTTATGGCGGCCAGATGGCACGTCATGTACTTCATACTTCATTGAAAAAACTGGCAAAGCAGGGAAATGGCGCAGCCAATCCTGAGCTGAAAGCACAGATGCTGGCGTACTTCAGTGGTAAAGATGCAGGGCGCTCAATTCTGGCACCGGGTTCTAAAGGTTCATTCGTCGTTGCTGAGAGCGAAGTTGATCAGCTGTCTGGCAGCAAAAACCTGGCAGGCAAAGCTTACAAAGGCGCGGTTACCAGCTGGCCTGGTAACATGACCGGTGCAGAAGTGCTGGCATTCATGGTAGATAAAGCTTCTGCTGCCAATAAAGGCTACGATGCTGTGAATGGCCTGGACTATGCGCAGTTGATCTCAAAGTTTGCTATGGGGGCAGTGTTTTACAACCAGGCGGTTGATAATTACCTGGATGAAAAACTGGACGCAGGTACCAAGCCCAATAATAAAGCCTATAAAGATGGTAAGCCTTACACCGGCAAAGAGCATGTGTGGGATGAGGCTTTTGGCTACTTCGGTGCACCTGCACATACGCTGGACCTGACAGCAGAACAGGTTTACAACATTGCCAAGCGTAAACCTGAAGCCTTCAAGCTGGCAGATGCAAACGGTGATGGCAAAGTAAGTTTGTATAATGAAATGGCCTTTGCCCATGCGTATTACGCGGCGGGCTTCGATAAAGGTGGTAAGACTCAGTACCTGCACACCATTACACAGGCGTTTTTTGATGGTCGTCAGTTGCTGGCAGATGCCGATGGTCAGGCACTTACCGATGCTCAGCGTAACACGTTGAAGAGCTATGCCAACGTTATTGCTGGCAACTGGGAAAAGGTGATTGCCGAGGCAGTCTTTAAATACGCGGGTTCTACCTATAAAGACCTGGAAAAAATCACTGCTGCGCTGGAAAACGATGGTGACATCAGCAAATTGTACCGTACTTATGCCAAGCACTGGGGTGAGTTGAAAGGTTTCGCTATGGCGTTGCAGATGGGGGGTAAAGATCTGGGCGCCACGGGTGTTCAACTGAATCGCCTGATTGGTTTTGGCCCCGTTCTGCTGGGTAACACCCAGGTGTCTGGTATTGATGTGAACGGTAAATATATCCAGTCTGCTTCAGTTTCTATGACTGAGTACATGCTCCAGATGTTGAAAGTGCAGAAGCTGATGGTTGATGAGTACGACGTTACGGCGCGTAACAAAGATGTGCTGGCAGGTATGAGTGCATTGGTTGAAAAGCTGGGTGATGAAGCTGCTAATGCAGAGAATGATTGATTATTGATCGTATCGACGATTAGTCACAGCAGGTACGTTTGTTTTAAGCGTGCTTGTTGCAAGTAGCGTTGTGCATAGCAAAACACCTCGCTCTGAAGAAACAAAGGCCAGCCTGTGAACGGCTGGCTTTTGTGTTTTTAAGGTGTTCTTAACATGCAGCGGTATGTGAGGTGTGGTGTGGAGTCTTTCTCTTCTCTGGTCGTTTTTCTGTCTGACTATCAAACCGGGATGGTCGAAACATTCAGTAGTCCCCGCAAGCGTCTGTTTATTGGCTACATATTGCTGGCTTTTCTGATTGCCTGGTTGTGGTTGCGTTACCATGGGCAATCAACGGTCCGGACAATGCGTGAGTGTCTGGGACGAAATATCTGGTGGTCGTCGTCTGCGCGCGCGGATTATGGGATTGTTTTGATCAATCGTGCGTTGCTTGTGCTGCTGTCACCTTTGTTACTAAGTCAGTTGGCTGTGGCCACCTGGTTGTATTTGCAGTTGTTCGAATATTGGGGTTTTCCGCCTCGGGCTGGAGTGTTGCTACCGGACTGGGCAGTGATTAGTCTGTTTACGTTGTGCTTGTTCCTGCTGGATGACTTCTCACGTTATTTTTTGCACCGTTTGCTGCATCAGCTACCGATACTATGGGCCTTTCACAAAATGCACCATAGTGCCCGTACCTTAACGCCATTAACCGTACTGCGTACACATCCGGTGGAGGGTGTATTGTTTTCATTACGTGCGGTGTTTGTGCAGGGATTGATGATCGGGCTCTTTCGGTTTTTCTTTGGTGATCAGGTCGATCTCTATACGGTACTGGGTGTTAATGTTCTGGTGTTTTTGTTTAATGTCACAGGTTCTAACCTTCGACACTCACATGTTCCCATTCACTATTGGCGTTGGCTTGAGCACTTACTGATTTCCCCGGCGCAGCACCAGATACACCATTCGGTTGAGCCACGCCATTATGATCGTAACTTTGGCGCGGTGCTGGCGGTCTGGGACTGGCTTGGGGGAAGTCTGCATCTGTCTGAGCCTGAACATACACTCAGGTTTGGCCTTTCAAAGCAGGAGCGTCCCGGGGAGCAGCAACTGGGACGTCTTTATCTATACCCCTTCGCTGAGGCAGTAACAAGTTGTGCTATGTTTTGTCGTCGTGCTTACAGGGCTGCAACAGGCCGTAATTCTGGTTAAGCTTGCGCATCTTTGATGCTGACGCTTTCTGTCAGTTTCTTCTTATTGAAAGGAGCCAGACCTATGGCTAAAGGACGTGATAAACATCAGGCACGACAGCAGGAGCTGTCTCTGTTTGGTAAGGATCTGGTACGCCGTTGTGGTGCGCAGTGTGAGATGTGCGCCGAGAGTGGTGTGCCACTGAGTATTTTTGAAGTGCCACCGGTTCCTTCAGAACCAGATTTTGACCGCTGCGCCATGTTTTGTGAAACCTGTCAGGAGCAGATTAATCAGCCGAAGCGGCGAGACAGTAATCACTGGCGTTGTCTGAATGGCGCGATCTGGTCTGAAGTGCCTGTAGTGAAAGCGCTGGCGGTGGTAATGCTGGAAAAGGTTGCGACGCAGGAAGCCTGGGCTGTTGATCTGCAAGAGCAGATTTACCTGCAAGAAGGCGAACAGACTCTGATTGATGCGATTCGTCCAGAACTGAAATAGCGGGTTATGCTGTAACCAGCACTGATAAGGAAGCAGATGGAGGCGTTATGATCCGGTTGAATAATGCAGATATGCGTCAATCAGATTTTGATGATGTAAATTTTGCAGAAACCCGTTTTAGCAATATAAACCTTGGCCACGCGCAGTTCAGTAACGTCAATATGAGTCATGTCGTGATGGAAAATATGTACCTGGTCGGTGCAGAAATTCGTAACCCTAAGAGTATTGAGGGGATGACGATTGATGGTGTATCTGTAAAAGATATGCTGGCGTTATGGCATGCACACCATACTGATGTGAATGCTGAGGATACGGCAAGCTGAAGGCAAAGCCCCGCACTACGCGGGGCAAGATGAGCAAATATATCAGACCAATCAGGCTGCAACGCTCGCCTGGCGAGCCTGTGCTGGGCGAAACTCTATATAGCGCATGGTGCTGTTGTCGCTGCTGTTGTTACAAGTGTTACAAGTGTTACAAGGGCTGGTGGTGTTCAGGCATAGAATGTCTGCATCTTTGTGACTGATGACCAGTTCTCCCTGAGTATTTAGCTGGCCTGCAACCAGCGCAACTTTGTAGTTTTCCAGTTGGCCGTTACTGACCATATATAGCGGGGCGTTAGCAGGTATATCACCAGCGATACAGCGGCCGCAATGACTATCACGCACGGTGTGAATTTCCTGTGTTGCCACCTGTACCGACGGGCCGCCATCGAACAGATCGACATACCCGGTAAACTGAAAGCCCTCTTTTTTCAGCATGTTCAGTGCGGGTGCTGAAGAGTCGTGGGGCTTACCAATGACGTCACGGGCGGCCTGAGGTAGCAGGTCAATATAGATTGGGTATTTGGGCATCAGGTCTGAGATAAACTGAGTACCTTTAAGCGCGGTGGTATTCACTGCATGCTGGAAGTCGATGCCAAAAAATGTACTGCCCAGGTGGTCCCACAGTGGAGAGCGGCCCTGTTCATTCTGCCAGCCACGAAGCTCTGCCATGACGGTATCGCCAAAGCGCTCGGGAAAGTCGGCCAGTGTCATATAGCGGGCACGTGACAGAAACTGTCCCAGACCAGGCTTACGGTATTCTGGCAGCAAGAAAAGTGAGCCAATTTCAGTTGCGCCGGTGTAATCGTTCACCATGCTCAGTACTTTGACATGCCGAGTGGTGCCCAGATCATGCGAGCGGCTGACCAGTGTTGAAATCTTGTAAGAGTAAAATGGTTTATCCAGCCCAATTCCGGTGTAAATTGCGGTAGTGCCGACAACACGGCCACTTTCGTGATCTTCCAGTACCATAAACCAGGTGCTGACATCATCTGCTTTGCCTGGGTCTGAAAAAGCACGTTCAGAGGCAGCAATTTTTTCCCGCCATGCGTTTTCACACGCGGGCATTGAAGTCATACCATCACCGACAGCATGGGAGATCGCCATCAGGTCATCGAGGTCACTCGTTTTGCAGGGGCGAATTAGCAGCATGGAATCCATCTCTCTTTTCTGGTTTTTATAGCGACTCTTTTTTATAAAAGGCTCTCTGAATGGTGAGGTATTCCGGGGACGCCGGGTAGACCACTTTCATGTGCTCGCCTTATGTATCAAGAGCCTTTATTCAGAGTCTTTTATTAAAGGTCTTTTGTTAAGAGCCTTTACTGAGAACCTGTTTGCAGAGGTTGTACCTGGGTGCTCTGGCCGATGGCGGATGTCAGGTTCGACAATTGAAAGTCTAGCGTCAGTTGCACCGAATGAGTTGTCTGATTTTGGTCGATTTTCCAGGAAAATCTGTTCCGTTCAGGTTGAAACAGAATATTATTCGTATTTCCTTGCCAGAGGCCCTGGGAGCCGTCAGACTACGCCGCTTAGTAATGTTGGCGGGAGTTGCCAGTAGCTGACAGCTTTTCATGCAGAGTTATGGCAAACCTTCCTGTATCAATCTTTATTCTCTAATCGCTGTATGTTTCCGGTGGAACTCTGAATGCAACTTGACCGTATCAACCGAAATATTCTTTCGATCCTGCAGCAGGAAGCACGCATCACCAATCAGCAATTGGCAGAGCGCGTCGGTTTATCCCCCAGCTCCTGCCTGAACCGGGTGCGCAAACTGGAAGAACAACAGCTGATTGGCCCTTACCTTGGCGTTGTCAACCTGACAAGGCTTTGCCGGAGTGTGACAGTCATTGCAACGGTCAGCCTCAAAGATCAGAGTACAGACGCTTTCCGCGCTTTCCAGGCAGAAGCCGAAGCGATTCCGGAAGTTGTGGAGTGCTATACCGTCAGCGGTATGTTTGATATGTACATGCGAATCGTTGCACCGGATATGGCACGGTATAACGAGATCAATGATCGCCTGCTGGATGTGATACCTGGTATGGTCAATATCAGTAGCCATGTGGTGTTGACAGAAGGTAAGCCATTTCGTGGTTATCCGCTGGAAGCATTACTTGACCAGTAACCAGTGCTTGACCAGTAACCAGTGCTTGATCAGCAACCCGTGTACTTTGAGCTTTGCCGTTCCTGCGATAAAGCCCTTATAAATGCCGGCCCCACTCATCGGGGGTTCAGCCAGTCATGTTCAGACTGGCCGTTCAGGCCACAGTAAAGGATTGATATACAGGTGTCTCAGGTAGAACAATCACAGCGCGTACAGAGTGTATCTGAATTTTCTTTACCTGCTATTCTGGCGGGCCCGGTGTTACGTCGGTTAACGCCCCGTCAGGCTATTTTCTGGCTGGTATGCCGCTCGCCTTTGCAACTGCGCTTCACGTTGCGCCAGGGCCATCAACTGCTGGATGAACGCATACTGGATGGCCAGTATTGTAACTGGGTGCAGATTGGCGAACATGCCTGGGTCTGTCTGATTATTTTACCCTTTGAACAGCCATTGCCTGAACAACAGGTTTTGCATTATGACTTTCATGTCATGTCTGAGCAGGAACAATCAGAGCAAAGTGAGCAGAACCTGGCCGAGTTGATGCCCTGGCTGGTGTATGAAGGCGAGAGTAGCCCCAGTTTTGTCTGTAATACCCGTCTTAGCCACTTGCTACACGGTTCCTGCCGTAAACCTCACTATCCATCAGAAGATGCGCTTGTACGCGCAGATTGCGAATTGCAGGCTGCTACCGCGCGTCAGGCTGATACCCGGCCCGATATGTTGTTGATGAGTGGAGACCAGATCTACGCAGATGATGTGGCTGGGCCGATGTTGTACGCCGTGCATCAGGTGATTGAACGGCTGGGGCTTTGGCCAGAACAGCTGGAAGGTGCTGTTGTGAACGATAGCCAGGCGCTGTACCAGAGCCCGGACAGTTATTATCGGCGTATGGAGCTCTTGCCCCATGACCGTGCCAGTGCAGCACTGGCTGACCGCTTCTTTGCCGGAGCGCGCAAACCGATTTTCACCAGTGACAATGCTGATAATCATCTGATTACGCTGGCCGAAGTGCTGGCAATGTATCTGCTGGTCTGGTCGCCACAGTTATGGGCAGAGATAAAGCTGGAAGATGGGCTGAAAAGGGTGCCGGATGAACAAATGGAGCTCTATCTGGCAGAACAGCAGCACATCAGTGATTTTGCTGCGGGTTTACCTCAGGTGCAACGGCTGCTGGCGCATCTGCCGTCTTATATGATCTTTGATGACCATGATGTAACCGATGACTGGAATCTCACTCGAGGCTGGGAAGAAACCGCCTATGGTCACCCGTTCTCCAAACGGATTATCGGTAATGCCATGATCGGTTATTGGCTCTGTCAGGGCTGGGGTAACGCTCCAGAACGTTTTGATAACACTTTTATGCAGCAGGCGCTGGGGTATTTCCGTCAACCTGATCATGAACACCATAATGTGCTGGTGGATCAGGTACTGCACTATGATCAGTGGCACTACAGTCTGGATACCCAGCCCCGTGTTGTGGTGCTGGATACCCGCACACACCGGTGGCGTTCTGAAAGTAGTGCGGGTCGGCCATCAGGGCTGATGGACTGGGAATCACTGAGTGATCTTCAGCAGGAGCTGATCAATGAGGATGCGGTAATTCTAGTATCACCAGCGCCCATTTTTGGTGTAAAGCTGATAGAAATTGTACAGCGTGTCTTTACCTGGTGTGGCTATGCCTTGACCGTCGATGCTGAAAACTGGATGGCGCATCCTGGCTCAGCCAATGTGATTCTCAATATTTTCCAGCATGCGCGCACCCCGCAAAACTTTATTGTGCTGTCTGGCGATGTGCATTACTCCTTTGCCTACGATATACGCCTGCGTAGCCGTAAAAGCAGCCCCAACATCTGGCAGATTACTTGCAGTGGTTTTAAAAACGAGTTTCCCCACCGATTATTGAAAGTGTTTGATCGGGCCAATATTGCCCTGTTCAGCAGTAGCTCCCCCCTTAACTGGTTGACACGCCGTCGCCGTCTGAAAGTACGTGCGCGTAAGCCGGATGGTCAGGAACACACCCGGCTCAGTAATGCCAGCGGTATCGGTCAGGTGAAGCTGGACAGTGAAGGCCGTCCGACAGAGATTAAAGTGCTACAGGCGGATGGGCGAAATGTGGAGTTTGTTCGAGGCAAGCGGTTATTGCAGCGTCACCGTCTTGGCGGCGAGACGAAATCACAGGATTGATCTGGTATCACCGCAGTGGTGTTCGCTGCTGGATGCCCGTTAGCGCTAGATTTTTAACGTCGCTGGATTTTCAAAGGCGTGAGATTTTCAAAAGCGTTAGATTTTCAAAGGCAGTACCCGGTGCCACTCGCTGTCGCCTTTCAGGGCGCAAAACTCCTGCTGGCTGCCATCGGCGTAGCTGACTTTTACATTAAACCCCATGCCGGGTTGGTGGTTGAGCAGTACTGCTCGTGTTTCGCCCGGCGCAATACGTAAAATACGAATACTTGACTGACTGTCGGCATTGCCAAAATCAAGCTGAATTGCCTGGACCATCTGCTGAGCGTGGTTCTGAAAATCAATCTGCATACCAGCAGGTGCTGGTTGTAGTAAAAAGAATGGCAAGGTGATCACAATACCCGCAATAGACCACAAAAATGGAAAGCGCCGTAGCAGTGCACGAAGTGGTGATGTTGCCATCACCGGCAGTACGGTATCAGAAGTGCTTGTTGTCACGGTGTTGTACTCTAATGAAATGCGTCTTTAGATAAGAGTATTCTAATATTGCGATGTATGCAGGTAAATGGCTCTTAAGCAGCGGTTACAGTGAGCCTGTTTGTATCGGGGCAGGGGGAAGTCGTTCAGAGCGCAATAACTGACCAGAATGCGCGACAAGCCCCGTACTTCCAGTGCGGGGAAGGATAGCGCGGGAGGCGAAAGCCTCCTTTAATTGAACAGTTTTTTGCTTAATGAATTGCCGAACGGGCAATACAGTGCCTG
>JAOXSF010000141.1 GCA_025800125.1 Marinobacterium sp. | reverse complement strand
ATCCGTCAGCAGGGGATTATTAAGCTACGGGCCGAAGGACTGTCGGTTCCTGCCAATGGAGGCTTGCGTAAGTCCGGTCACGAACTGGCAGCAGCCTGAGAAGTTGGAAGCCTCGCCCGTCAGGGCGGGGAGCAGTCACAGGGGTTAATTCATTTTTCTGCGAACTCATCGAGCCCGCATACCATAACGGTATAAACCGCCAATTTCAGGCAGATATGGTTGCTGAAAACGCGCTTAAAAAAGCGATGGGCGTTTCCTGAGCATTTGACGACATGGGCCGCTGTGACATAGGATTCGGGTGCGCTGGCAAAATCCAGCGTGCGGGATTGGAACCCCGGACAATCACAGCAGCCCTGTAACACGCGCCTGCGTGTTTTTTGTGCTCGTTTTATGGCGAGCCGGGGAGGCACCTTTAATGGTGGCCGGTGCTGTGACCGGTAGTTCCAACCTCCCTTGGCTTGCCACCCTATCCATTCAGCACCACATCAGAAAAGACTTCTATCTTATTGATTTTACTCAAAAGTATAAATTCTATGCTTTTGGAGTCAACGTCCTGCACCAGGTGCAGCCACCAAAAGCTGCAATCTCACTCTGTACGCCAAAAAGACATCCTTTAGACGTTCTATAAACATCAAAAAGATGTATTATAGCTTTAAGTGTCATTTTGCCGCTTTCTGGGTGTTTAGAGTTTCTTTTTTGGGGGCCTAAATACCTTACGGTTTCAATCTGCATCCATCCCATTGACGGCGCTTGAGTCCGGGCTTACGATTTCCGGGCGCTGGCAAAATCCAGCGTGCGGGATTGGCATCTCGGATTACTACGGAGCGTAAAAATGCCGCGCACGCGGTTTTTTTGCGCCTGCACTCCTGCGCCTGCTTTATGGTGGGTCGGGTGATGTGACCAAGGGCGGTTTTCCGCTTTTGGGCCGGTCCGTGGTCCGGTTATGCCAACTCATCATCTGATCCGCCGCCATTCTAGAAATTGGCATTTCTGTTAGTGGCGGCAATGACAAACCACGGAGACCAGGATGTCTAACCGAATCGCTACAACTGCGTCCGCAGAATTAAACCCCCTCGATCTGATTTCTATTGAAAATGACCAGCCGGTGACAACCTCGTTGAAGGTGGCCGAAGTGTTCGGCAAACGGCATAGAGATGTCCTACGCAAAATTGACGGCCTCGATTGTTCTGATAAATACCGTATGCGAAATTTTGCGCATACGGTCAGAGAGCGCAAAAACCCTAGCGGTGGAGCCCCGATAGCCAGCCCTTTGTGCAAAATGACAAAGAACGGTTTTGTGTTTCTCATAATGGGTTTTACTGGCAAGAAGGCAGCGAAATTTAAAGAGGATTACATTGCGGCCTTTGACTTGATGGCAGAACAACTGTTGTTAAAACAGCAATCCCCCACCACCCCATCTGAACCCCCAATCAACACCACCGGCCCACACTGGATGCAGATTGATGACCAACCGGTGATTACCTTCAGAGGCATTATTGCTATCCATGGTTACCGGATCGGTCAGCTGAACTATCTGTATCACAAGCATGAATCCCGCTTTGCCCGCCATAGCTGGCTACTGGCTGCCAGTAATGAACGGTTTCAGCAGTTGAAGGACCAGGGCCAGCAGGGCTGTATTGTCCGGTTGTTTGATGCAGAGGGCTACCGGTTGCTGCTGCAGCTGTTCCGGGACGAATATCAGCCACGGCTGGAAGCTGAGCAGGCCGAGCTGCTGCCAGCGCCAGAGGCGGCATCGGAACAGCAGCAGCCCCGGAACATAATTCCGTTTTACGGTGATCTGAACAGCGCTGATCTGCCATACCCGACAGTCAGGCATGAGCAGTCCAGTGACGAAATGGATATCTACGCCTGGGGCGAGATTTTCATGGATGTATTCGACGAAGCGCGGCGTGGTCAGGCACGTTGTGACGGACTGGGGTACAAAACGATCTGCCACTATCTGCTGAAGAGCTGGGCTAACCGCGACCCTAACCTGCAACAGGCCGCAGAGGCTACCCTGTACGCGATGAGGAAACCCCTCGGGCTGGAGAAAGTGACTGACCGTAAATAAACAAAAAAATGCCGCGCCTGTGAGGGGGCGCGGCTAATCTCCAGTAGAGCCAGAATGGCGCTGCTGCAACCCGTTAACAACAACGCCCAGTCACTATACTGCTGCTGTGGTGGTGTACATAGTCAGCATCAAAGCGGTTTTTCTTACATACTTTGTTTAATAAATTATAAAAAAGAACTTTTTCCTATTGCTTGTCTGATAGACGAGTTCAAAATGTTAGCAAAAATCCGCGTAAACCCTCGCCCAATCGGGCGGGGATACAAGCGGGAACCGCGCAGCGGTTCTAATCATGCGTGCCTTGGCTCTGCACATATTCTCGCAGAGTTTCAATTGTCGCACCCCCTGCACTACAAGCAA
>JAOXSF010000140.1 GCA_025800125.1 Marinobacterium sp. | reverse complement strand
ATCCGTCAGCAGGGGATTATTAAGCTACGGGCCGAAGGACTGTCGGTTCCTGCCAATGGAGGCTTGCGTAAGTCCGGTCACGAACTGGCAGCAGCCTGAGAAGTTGGAAGCCTCGCCCGTCAGGGCGGGGAGCAGTCACAGTATCACCCACGGGCGCGGGGGTTGGTCGCAATGGGGGAGTTTGTACGGAATGAAATAGAGCGTATCACCCACGGGCACGGGGGTTGGTCGCGTGGGTGATAATTATTGCCGCTATGCAGCACCCTCCAGCTCCAGTTTGTTGCTATCTACATAGCCGATAGCAGCCTGTTTGGCTTTTTCCAGATCTTCATCGTCCCGCCAGGCACGCTGCAGATCATCAATAAACGCATCCACTGATTTGTCGTTACTCTGGCCAGCCACCAGTTTATCCATCAGTGTTTTTGCGCCGACGGCATCACCCCCTTTGAGTTTGGTCAGAATCTCCCATAACTCTTTCTGTGCGGCGCGTTTCGCTTTGTATTTCAGGTTGCCGCTGCGTAATTTTTCCAGCAGGTCAGCAGCGGTGCGCTGCAGAGCGCGTTTCTCTTTAAACGTCAGTGTCATTACGCTGCTCCTGCCTGATCCATCAGTTCAGTCAGTTTATCGGCGGCCTGATCAAACAGGGGCTCCAGTTCATCCATCAGCTCAGCCTCTTCTGCCTCTTCTGCCAGCGCATCCAACGTCAGGCCGAATAGATCGATGTCGGTTTCCTCCATCAGCTCGGCCAGCTTAACGCGGATCTGATCTTCATCAGAGTCGCCACCAGGCTCTACATCAGGTTCATCACCCGGCTGATCACCTGCTTCGTCAGGCTCTAGTTCCGGGTCGTTTTCTGGTGCAGCGGCAGGGTCTGATTCAGGTTCTGGTTCCGCAACCGGTTCCTGAGCCGGGGTGTCTGCTGGCAGGGCATTATCATCAGCCAGATCCTGATAGTGAGCCATATTGTTACCTGTGAGTTTCCAGACCGAGTTTCGGCCCGTGATGATGGGTTTGGTTGCCTGGGTGTTACGCTGGGCTATCAGCAGCAGGGCCGCCTCTACGACTTCAACATTGCCGTTTTTAAGCTGCGTGCGCAGTTTGTTGGCAATACTCTGCACAAACAGCGAGCGGTTCATACCGGGCTGTTTACCGGCATCGATCTCTTCAATGGTGTCCATTGAGCCGACAATATCCCGGTATAGCGTAGGGTTCAGCTCTTCCAGATCACCGGCACTGTTCTCTGTTTCAGGCTCCGGTTCTGGTTCCGGTGTATTTTCTGGCTCTGGCTCAGCTTCGGGCTCTGGTTCCGGCTGCGCCTCTGCGGCGGCTTTCTGTGCAGCTGCCAGTTGTTCCTTCAGCGCCGCTACCTTGCTCTCCATCGTTTCAATATCTTCAGCCAGTCCTGCATTGGTGTGGGTTGATGACTCAACCTGCGCCGTCAGCTCAGTCTCTTTATCACGCAGTGCCTGCAGAGCCGCCACTTCAGAGTCGCGTTTGGCCTGCGCGGCAACGAATTTATCGTGGTTGGCTGCAACCAGTTGCGCAATCCGCTTGGCCATGGTGTCGAGATCAATATCAGCACCGTTCTCGGGGCTGACAACCGCAGTGATATCACGTTTGTTCATCATCCAGCGGTAAGCGATCAACTTTTCATCAGACCCGAGTTTGCGCGGGTCATTATCTGGCGAGTGGAACAGGATGGATGCGGTCTGGCCGTCATCAAATGTAAATGTCACCGTTTTGTAGGCGAACAAGCCATTTTTGCGATCTGGCCCGATACTTGGCTTTGACTCCGTTTTGATGTGATCGGGTAGATAACGCCCGAATACACGCAGCAGAGCCGCCATCTTGTTCGCCAGTCGGTTGTAGGTGGCTACGACTGCCTCTGTAATCAGACCAGTACCGGGGTTGAGGATCTGATCAGCCTCTTCTGGGCTGCATGACTCCAGCAGCAGAGCGGCATCTTCTTCCGTCCCTCGCAGCTGGTACATAGCCTGGACAATCCCTCTGGTATTGAACCCCTGCACCATCTGTTCATAAACCAGCCCGGTGGTAACTTCTATTGCGCCTGCGCCATATAAACTCATGCGACCTCCTTGATCTGTTTCTCCAGTGCCTCTGCCTCTGCAATCAGGCCATTGAGGGTTGTAGTCATAGTGTCCTGTTCTGCCTGCAGCTCATCAGCCTGCGCTTGCAGTTCATCCACCGTCTGCTGCGCTTCTGCCGTTTGCTTTTTGCGGCTGGTGACAACACGCGGTTTCACATCAGCGTCGTTCACTTTCTGCCGCGCCTGTTTGCGGCGCTGCGCCTTCAGCCAGGCGGGCGCGTTTTTTTCAATTTTGCGGGCGATCTCATCCAGCGCCCGGCTCAAATTCGTGGTGTTTTGCACCGGCAGGACAGTGCTGTTCAGCTTCACCTGAAACACATCACCTGTGGATTTCATGCTGATGGAGACCGTCTGGCCATCACTGAAAAAGACCTTCATCTCTTTGGTTGGATAGCCTGATTTTCGCTTTGGTTTCTCATCAGCGACGGTTTCTGTAACCGTCAGTCCGGCCTTCTCAAACCGGGCCTGTATCTTCTTTAGCGACTTCTCAGGGGTGTCGAAATCAAATTGTATGTAACTCACTTCAGCCTCCGGCGACTGCTGTTCTGATCAGGAGACAGTAGCCTCATACCGCTGCGCGGCATAGTCAGCACCCTGTATACAAAGCGCCATTTAGACACCTAAAAGAGGTAATAGAAATGTTTTTTAGGTGCTTAAATGATGTACAAAAAACACTTTCATGGTAATATTTCACTCTATTGGAAACTTCAAGTTTCTTAATAGAATAAAGGAGTAATCTGCATGAGTTCAGCAAAAAAACAGGATTTGCAGTTGGATGTAGCTAGCCAAGACTGGCATCAGGTGGTTATCGCGGTTCATGACATAAAGACAAAGCAGGGGGTGATGGTCTCCCCCCATAGCATGGGTGGGTTCCAGTCTGTCGGGCTGGAATATGTCAGCGTCAAAGCAGGTGTAGAGCCTGTGATCTACTCAAAGCCGGGCTTGTATGTGGCACAGGCACGCCTCGTTGTTGAAGGCAGTTGCGACGATGACAGTGATACTGAAGAGCCTCAATACGACGGCTATATCGAAGTAAAAAACGCAGCACCGCTCAAAGTGAAAGATTCGGCGCTGCAACGCCTGATCAAAAAACTGCAGGAAGAGCTGACTGATGTAACCATGGAGGCCAATCACTACAGATTGGAGGCGAATGGCCTCCGACAGGCGATCTACCAGTTCGGGCTGAACCAATACCCGAGCCACCGCCATCAGGTCGCCGGACTGGTAAACCGGATGATGAACCACTTAGAGCCGGTACTTCCTGAGTGCGCGACTGTAGATGGCTATAAGCAGGCTGCGAAAGCGGCGATTGATGAGGGTGATCTGGCCCGCGCCGGAATCCTGCTCTCCAGAGCTGATGCGTTAATGCGGGAGCAGTCAATCCCACAGCCGGTAACGCCAGACGTCCATTGATACAGATGAGCACCGCGACACTTAGGCCGGGGCAGCCTGTCCGCTACAGAGCAGGCTGCAGCCGTTCATTTAAAAAAGCCCGGTTTGTTGAACATCAGCGTACAGAGTCAGGGGACTGGTGTGTGCTGGCAAAACAGAATAATGGCCGGACAAACGGACAGCAGATCCGGGTCAGGCCGGGGGCAGTGGAAACATGAGGATGCAGCAATGTCGGTGATGAATGAATGTAATGTGTTTGCAGAAAGCTATAGCGGTGAGATCTGGGACTGTGAATCACCAGAAGAGGCTATTGGTAAAATAGTGGATAACTGCGCTCCGTCAGAGATACTGGTGGGCGATGTTATTTTCATAGAGGCAGGCAAGAAGCGGCAGGTGAAGGCCAGCGACTATGCGCCAAATCTGGCCGAGTATCTGCAGGAGCGGGCTTTTGAGGAGACGTATGAAGATGTTGCTGAAAACTGGCTGAGCGATGAGGCCGGGAATGCTGAGCTGCAGAAGGCTTTTTGCACCTGGCTGGATGACTATCTTACCAGAACAAATGATCAGCCAGACTTTTATGACATCACCTGTTCACAACCGATGGCTTGCCGGATTACAGCACTGACAGATGACGACTTCGAGTGGGTTGAAGAGCCGTATAGCCGGGTGCTGAATCTGCTTCATGACATCGCAGCTGGCCCGAATAAAGTCAGAAACTGGGTAGTAGTCGAAGGTTGGGTCAGTCGGGTTGCAGAAGCGGGAATTAATCTGGGTAAGCTGGAGCGGCTGATTAAAGCCATGCCAACTCTGGCCTACGATGCCTTGTATCTCCGGCTCAGTGGGGACGAAGACCGCACGCTGAATAAGCAATTCCTGAATGAACTATTAAAAGACCAACACGAGTTTATCCCTCTGATTGAATTTCTTCACCAAGTGGTGTTCGGTGAGCTTTCCGAACTGTTCTACGGTGAAGATAAAAGTAACGATACCCTGAATGAGAAGCAGGCGCAGCTTGATCTTGCAAAAGCCACTGCCTTGGACTGGTGCAATAAAAACCCGGAATGGGTGCCATTCTCTGCGATCAAAGATGATATCGATCGGTATTTCGTGACCTGGGATGATCTGTCTCCATTAGAAAAGATGCTATGGGAATCTGAGCAGAAATGGCGGGAGTACGCCGTACGTAAATGCAGGGTCGAGCGCGGTTTTATCAGCTCAGAGGGGCGGTTTTATAGCCACCTCAGCCATGTGCCCTCTGGTTATGCTTCAGAGTCTGTATTCAAGACAGGAGGAGCTAATGTCTGACTTCCAGTTAATCAAATGCCTGAACGAGGCTTTCGGAAATAGTGAGGGGGATATCAGTAATCCTGACTGGCAACGCCTTGGCCAACAAGAGCAGCTGATCATCGAGGAGGTTGGTGAGCTGAAGCTGGCTGCGGACGCCCGGAATATGTCTGAGGTCAGGGATGCTATTGCAGATATCCTGACCACCGTTTATGGCTATGCCCACCTGGCAGGTATAGCTGCAGATGCAGATCTGGCAGAGGTAACACGATCAAATATGACAAAACTGTGTTTTTCCAGAGAGGATCTGGAACAGACAGTTGCCGCCTATAGCGCCCTCGGCGTTAAGACCGTTATCGGCGGCACAGGCCCATGGTACGTAAAATCAGCGTGTGATCAGACGGGTAACGACGGGAAATTCTACCCTGAAGGGAAATTCCTGAAAAACGTCCGATGGGAAGAGCCTGTTCTGGATTAACAGAACAGAACTGCGGCGCATACTGATCAGTTGACGGGGGAATCTTCGTAGCTTACGATTTCCAGGCGCTGGCAAAATCCAGCGTGCGGGAATCTCACCCCGTTTGATTACAGCGCCTGAAAAAAGACGCTTGCTTTGTATTGCGTCTTTTTTTGTTGGGCAAGGCTCAGTCACGCCTGTGTTATGGCGGGTTGAGTAGGGCAGACCTCGGTCTGGCCGGTTCCTGTGATCCCGGTAGTGAGATCCCTGCTCAATTCGCCACCCTCATTGAATCTCACCTGTGAGAGTGGCTTAATGATCACAGGAGGCCAGACATGGCTACTACACCTACCCGAACTGCGTCCGCAGAATTAAACCCCCTCGATCTGATTTCTATTGAAAATGACCAACCGCTGACAACCTCTGTGACTGCTCCCCGCCCTGTCGGGCGAGGCTTCCAACTTCTCAGGCCGCTGCCGGTGCGTGACCGGACTTACGCAGGCCTCCATTGGCAGGAACCGACAGTCCTTCGGCTCGTAATTTAATAACCCCCTGCTGACGGATA
>JAOXSF010000128.1 GCA_025800125.1 Marinobacterium sp. | reverse complement strand
GGCTGCCTGGGCGTGTTGAGAATACTCTACGGCTTCCTGTGGGTTATTGGAGCCTGCACCTGCAATTACAGGCAGGCGGCCTGCCGCCTCTTCAACAACGATTTCAATTACCCGTTTGTGTTCAGCTTCCGTCAGCGTAGGGGATTCACCCGTAGTACCAACCGGTACCAGACCGTGAGTACCCTGTTCTATATGCCAGTTCACCATTTTGCGCAGCGCTGCTTCGTCAACAGCGCCATCGCGAAAGGGTGTAATCAGTGCAACAAAAGAACCGCGAAACATGGGTAGACTCCTTGAAATAAGCATAAAAAAACCCGGTGGCATTGGCTGCGACCGGGTTACAGGTAGCTGAATCGTTCAGCGTAACAGGCAACACCGGGCCGCGAGACATTTGCCTCGTTTATCGCCCTTGTGTTTAAGCTGCTGACGCTGTGCCATGATTCCAACAACCCCTGTGTGATTTCCAGATGACCACTGTATGAGTGTGTCTGGTAGTAAAATTGGCTAAAATAAGGTGTGTCATTATCACACCAGTACTCTGATGCGGCTACTCTAGCGAAGCTGATTCCGCATGGCAATATTTTTCTGAATTTTATTTTTTATTTTTTATTCAAACAAAATTTTATTTTGTTGCTTTAGCCAACTTCGCCCAGAACTCTGCGCCGAAATATCCCTCCTCTGGATTCGGCAAGCGCTTTGCAGGCTGTAATGTCAACACCCGGCAAGCCGTCAATGGCGGAAACATAAACAGCAGGGATTTGCCGGCTGGCACGTTCTATAAATGTCAGTACAGATTGCCAGGCATTATTCAGGGCGGGTTGGCAGTGCTGATTATAGACTGCGGCATTCTGTGCGTTCAGCGAAATACTCAGGGCGTCAATACACTGTGCCAGTTCTGGCACGATGTCTCGTTTATTTACGCGAGAGCCAAGGCCGTCAGTGTTAATGCGGGTGTGGCCGCCAGCTGCTTTTACGGCGTGAGCAATGACCAGTAACGCTTTCAGCCGCAGGGTTGGTTCGCCATAGCCGCAAAAGACAACCTCGGTGTAGCGGGTTGGATCGCCAATCAATTTAATGATGTGGGCTGGATCGGGGCGGGCGCTGAGGTAGAGCTCATAGCCTTTTACCTCGGTTGTGCCGTTATGTTTAGGGCAGAAGCCGCAGCGCAGTGTGCATCGGTCTGTCAGGTTAATGTAGAGCTTGTCGCCAATCTGGTAAACCAGTTTATCAGGCTGTGTGTGCTGTGGGCGCTGGCTGCGATTGGGCCGAATGCGATTTGAAAAGCGAATTGAGCAAGAGGTACTTTGAGCTGAGAGAGGGCTGGATACAGACACTGCGATACTTCCGATCAGTTATTGCTGGCACGGCCCTGTGGGGCCTTGGCTCTATAAATTTTATCTAAATCTGGCAGTGTCTGATGCTGTTGTCGTTGACTCGCGTCAGAGGGCAGGGGAGGTTGAGAGCTGGCTGGCTAATTGATTACTGAGTTGATGCAGCAGGGCGCGTAGTGTTTTTACCATCTCACCATACCCAGGTTTTTCCAGCGGTTGGCGTAGTAAAAAGCGTTGCGAAGCGATCACGTTATCGGTTTCGGGATGATCTAACCGCCAGAAGCCACTGATAATGGCTTCGCCGGCTTCTGTGCCGTGTAATTGATCTATATGTAACCGAAGTCGGGTATTCCATTGCTGGCTATGGCTTTCCTGGGCATTGTCAACGCGTACATCAGGTAGCAGGGTTGTCAGGTCTGTCTGTAATGTTCGTGCGATTGCGTGTTCTGGCTTTTCAGCCCAGCGGTGATGACGTGCAATGCGTAGCTGGTTCTGGTTGCTGAGCAATGCCAGGCCATCGGTGTTTATATAATCTGCAACCGTTACCGGTGCGATGCCTAGTACACTTTTCTGTGTGCGAGCCGTAACAGGTAGCGCTGCGTCATCGCTGCTTAAAAGGTAATACTGAATTTCGGGCGCTGGTGGTGTAGTGCAGCCAGCTATTATGGCTACTATCACCAGTGTGGGCAGATATGTCAGTTTCATATACGGGCTCCTGTATGTGTCTGATCTGTTATATGTCCGCGTATACCTTGGTGTGTGCTTGTTCAAGCGCTACTTACTTGACCCTGGTTGGAGATCGGGTTGTTCCTGCTGGTCGAAAATCAGAGCGTTCGGGCGTTCATTGAGGGTCTCCAGTACAGGTTCCAGTTTGCTAAGAACATCGCGTAGTGAGCGAATAGCGCCGTTTAGTTCATGATAGAGTGGGCTATCTGCGGAAAATCCTCGCGCTGTCTGGCGAATCTCGGCCAGTGTGTTGCCCAGCCCTGGGGGCAAATCTTGTACTGCTTCACTGGCGATCAGCCGGTCGATACGTTGCAAAGTCGTATCCAGCTGCCTTAGTGTTGTGCTGCTGTCTTGCAGAACACGGTCAGCGCTCTTTAATGCCTGGTCGGCACTATTAAGAACAGGTTCAACAGGCAGGGTCTGAAGTTTATCGAGAATGGCAACAACTTGCTGTTCTATGCGTTGTAATCCACCGGATACGGTTGGGATAACCTGTACCCCATCAACGTCTATCAATCTTGCGCGTGGTGCATCAGGGTAGATGTCCATATCGACGTAGAGAGCTCCGGTTAACAGGTTGCCTTGTTTCAGGCTTGCGCGCATACCTTCGCGTATCCAGCGCTTGAGCTCTTGCTCTGTCTGAACGGTATCAAAGCGGTTGATGCGGCCCGGTTCAAGCCTGATGAGCACTGGAATTCGGCCTGTGTAGTCATCCATATAAGCCATATGTCGCTCGGATAACCCTGCAACGGTCCCGATACGGATGCCCCTGAACTCGACAGGTGCGCCGGGCTTTAAGCCACGAATGGATTGCTCAAACAGCAGCAGGTATTCAGTATAAAAACGGAACTGTTGTTCGCTGATCGCTGTTTCACTGCTATACAAGCGATAGGTTTCACCATCTTTTGCCAGGCTGCCGCGGG
>JAOXSF010000043.1 GCA_025800125.1 Marinobacterium sp. | reverse complement strand
TAAAAAAGTGCATAGTGTTGCAGATGTGGTGGAATTGGTAGACACGCTAGCTTCAGGTGCTAGTGCCTTCACGGGCGTGGGAGTTCGAGTCTCCCCATCTGCACCAATATCTGAAAAATCAGTACGTTGGTGCATGGCAAGGCAAACAGAGATGCAGCTGTTTTAAAAAAGTGCATAGTGTTGCAGATGTGGTGGAATTGGTAGACACGCTAGCTTCAGGTGCTAGTGCCTTCACGGGCGTGGGAGTTCGAGTCTCCCCATCTGCACCAATATCTGAAAAAATCAGTAATTGGTGCAACACTGACGTAACAAAGAGGCCAGCGAAAGCTGGTTTTTTTATGCCTGAAATTTACCGATAGCTTTTGCCGATAGCTTTGTTTTCTCCACTGCGGCGCTGAGCTGGCCTTTCCGATACTGTATTCCAGGCTGGTTGTTCTGACTTTTGCTGACTGCGCTGTTCTGGTGCCGGGGCGTGTTGTGCTGGGCAATGACTGTGCATTTGCAGCATCGTCTCTTCTTCTGTTTTTGCATGCTCAACGATGTAAGCTTGATTTCTCTGGGTTTTTTCAGATTTTGTAATCCTGGACGGAATTTTGCAGTTGCTTCCTGTTGCTGTTACACAGGGAGGAATACCGTATGACCGAACGCCTGCGCAGTGATCTGATGCAGTTGTCCGTGCCTGAGCGCCGCTGGCTGCCCTGGTTGGGTGCTACCGGTAAACTGGCCATGGGCTGGAGCTGCTGGTTGAATCGCAATCATTATCCGGTTGTTGAACAGACCTTTGAAGGCATTGCTGCAACGCGGGTGCAACTGTTGCAGCAATGGTGTCGGCAGCAATGGCGCCAGCTGGCTACTCTGGCCCGTCAACTGGCAGAATCGCCAGACGAAGTGTTACTGCGTGAAGCGCTGGCGGCGCAGAATGATTTCTCCGAACTGTTTATCGTTACGCCGCAGGGGCAGGTGCAATGTTCCAGTGCTGCCGGACGTGCCGGTCAGGCTGTTTTCTCTGCTTCTGCGTTAGCGCAGGGGCTACAACAGCCGTTTCTGCACGGCCCCTATGCTGATCCGATTACTCTGCAACTGGGGCCGTCCAGCTCTCGATTTCATGATCAGGTGACGCTGATGTTCTATCAGCCGATTGAATATAACGGTCAGCTTGTCGGGTGTCTCTGTGGTCGGGTACCCAATGATGTGCTGGGTGATCTGATCCAGCGTGAAGCGGGGCATATCTATCGTGAATCCGGCGATAACTACATCTTTATGGTGGATTCCCGTTTTGATACGGCTATTCGCAGCGGTACGGCGTTGTCACGTTCCCGTTTTGAAGATGATACTTTCAGTCATGGTGAAAACCTTAAGGCTGGTGTGCATACCGATTACGGCACCGTGAAAGTGCATGCCCATACCGAGCTGGAGTTGCGTTTTACCGACCCGGCGACGGGTGAGCTGCATCCAGGGGTACGGGAGACCATTGCCAACGGTGAGAACCTGTTTGTCACCTACCCCGGTTATTCCGATTACCGCCATATTCCGGTGATTGGTAAAGGGGTGACGTTCAGCCTGCCGGGTTCACCTGATCGCTGGGGTATGATGTGTGAGGCGGATCTGGAAGAGGTGTATCGGCGGCGTTCGCTGAGCTTTTCGCTGATGCAGGTTTATATGGTGACCATGGCTGCGCAGCTGGGGCTGACGCTGAGTCTGCAACATGTATTCGAGCTTTCTCCTTTACTGATTAATGCGGTGTCGATTGCGCTGGCGGCACTGTTTGCGGTGCTGTTCTGTCTCTGGGGCCCCAACCGGCTGGCGAGGCGGCTTAACCGTATGACGCGGGTGATCCGAAATATCGCTGAAGGAGGCGGCAACCTGCGTCAGCGGCTGGATGACTCGGTACTGGCGCGGGATGAGAGCGGTGATATGGGGCGCTGGATCAACAGCTTTATTGATAATCTGGACGGTATTGTTGGTGAAGTGATTGGTGCGGCCGCTGATGTGCGTCAGCACAGTAAGGTGCTCAAGCATCATAATGATCAAGCCAGTGGCAGTACGGTCGAGCTGGGTGCGGCGATGCAGCAGATGCTGGATCAGCTGACCGGCCAGCTGGATGAGATTGACAGCGCATCGGGCACAGCCCGGCAGATGAAGCTGGCGATGGAGCAGGTGGTGGCTGATGCCCGTAACCAGCTGGAGTCGGTGCAGAGTGGTACTGAGGCGATTCGCGAAGTGGTGCAGACCTCGGCACAGCGGGTACAGACCCTGCAGGGGGGCACTGAAGAGATTGGTCGTATGACCGAGGTGATCACTGATATTACCAGTCAGACCAACCTGCTGGCGCTTAATGCAGCGATTGAAGCGGCCAGAGCCGGTGTGCATGGTCAGGGGTTTGCGGTGGTGGCGGATGAAGTTCGGGCACTGGCTGCACGTACGGCCAGCGCTGCCACTGATATTCAGACCTGTATCGACAGTATTCGGCAGCAGGCGCAGCAGGCGGTGCACTATATGGAGCAGGGGGTGCAGGATGTTGATCGCAGCCTGCAGCAGGCACAGGAAGCCCGTGCGGATAACCGGGCGCTTTACCAGCATGTGGCGCAGATGTTTGACAGTATTAATCGTATTGCCGACAGCAGCCAGCAGCACAGTGCCCAGACTCAGCAGGTGGTGGTATCCAGTGAACAGATGGGGTCGCTGGTTTCGGTGCTTAATCACAGCTGTGATCAGGTCGGGCAGACGGCCAGCCGTCTGAATCAGCTTGTTGGCACTTTTGAGGTTAGCCGGGCCGCGAGTGGTGGAGTTACCTTCAGTGGAGCCACGCCTGGTCGTTAATGATCCGGGGTGTCTGATACGCTCTATGTAACAAACCCGGCGTGTGGCCGGGTTTGTTATCTGTGTGGTTCAATCGAGAGGGCTTAACGATTTTCAATGTCGTCCTGAACCGTTTTCTTGATCTGTTTCAGGCTCTGGTGACGCACATCCGTGCCGGATACCAGATAGATCAGGTGCTCCGCCATATTGCGGGAGTGGTCACCGATACGCTCCAGGCTGCGCAGCACCCAGATAACATTCAGGACACTGGAGATGGCGCGTGGGTCTTCCATCATGTAGGTCACCAGTGAGCGCATGGCGGTGCGGTATTCCTGGTCAACGGCTTTGTCCTGTTTGGCAACTTTATACGCCAACTCTGTGTCGTTACGGGCAAAAGCTGTCAGCACATTTTTCACCATGTCGCGTACCAGTGTACCGATATGGCGTACTTCCTGGTAACCGCGTGGGCTGTCGCCCTCTTCGACCAGCTCAATGGCATGGCGACAGATTTTGGCAGCTTCGTCACCCATACGCTCCAGATCGCTGACTGCTTTGGAAACAGAGATGATCAGGCGCAGGTCACTGGCGGCAGGCTGGCGGCGAGCGATGATGGTCGTGCACTGCTCGTCGATGGATACTTCCATCTCGTTAACCTGCTTGTCGACGCGGCGGGACTGTTCGGCCAGTTCGGAATCGCCGGTCAGCAGTGCTTCAACAGCATCATGTACCTGGCGTTCAACCACGCCCCCCATGGTTAGCAGCTGAGTACGGATCTGCTCCAGCTCGTCGTTGAACTGCTGGGAGATATGGGACGAATAATTGTCGTTATCAAATTCCACGGTAAAACTCTCCAGATTCTTTCGGATACTGGCCACTGCGGTATGCGACATCGCGATGGTGGCCAGTGTATCTGTATGCGTTGTTCAGTCAGCCAGAGCCAGACCCTAGCCGTAACGACCGGTGATGTAGTCTTCGGTCTGTTTCTGACTCGGGTTGGTGAACAGGGTATCGGTCACGCCAAACTCGATCAGATCACCCATGTACATGAATGCGGTGTAGTCAGAGACACGGGCTGCTTGCTGCATGTTGTGGGTTACAATGGCGATGGTGAAGTCCTTTTTCAGCTCGTGGATCAGCTCTTCGATCTTCAGGGTAGAGATCGGGTCCAGTGCGGACGCTGGCTCGTCCAGCAGCAGAACTTCAGGTTTTACCGCGATGGTTCGGGCGATAACCAGACGCTGCTGCTGACCACCGGACATGCCCAGTGCGCTCTCGTGCAGACGGTCTTTTACCTCATCCCACAGGGCGGCAGACTTCAATGCCCATTCAACGGTTTCATCCAGTATACGTTTTTTGTTTACGCCCTGGATACGCAGGCCGTAAGCCACGTTCTCGTAGATTGATTTCGGGAACGGGTTTGGCTTCTGAAATACCATGCCGACGCGGCGGCGCAGTTCGGCAACATCAACCGCACGGTCGTAGATGTTGTTGCCATCGAGCATGATCTCACCTTCGATACGACAGCCGTCAACCAGATCATTCATACGGTTGAAGCAGCGCAGCAAGGTGGATTTACCACAGCCGGACGGGCCGATAAACGCTGTTACACGGTTCTTCGGGATCACCATATCGATGCCGTGCAGGGCTTCGTTGTCACCGTAGAACAGTTTCAGGTTGTTAACTTTCAGGGTGTGTTCTTCGTTTTCCAGAGACAGCGTCTGTTTGTCGCGCTGCATGGATGCGATGTCGATTGCGTGAGTTTTTGCTTCGGTGTTCATCATCAGAATCTTCCTGTTGCGACCGCTGGCGGCAGAACCTGCCAGCGGTCGGTCGCTATGCAGCGGTTATTACATTTCCAGCGCTTTGTACTTCTCGCGCAGATGGTTACGGATGGCGATCGCCGACAGGTTAAGCAGGGCGATTACCGCAACCAGCAGCAGTGCTGTGGCGTATACCAGCGGGCGGGCGGCTTCTACGTTCGGGCTCTGGAAGCCAACATCGTAGATATGGAAGCCCAGGTGCATGAACTTCTGGTCCAGGTGCAGGAACGGGTAGTTCAGGTCAAGCGGCAGGCTTGGTGCCAGCTTTACGACACCTACCAGCATCAGCGGTGCTACCTCACCGGCGGCACGGGCGATGGCGAGGATTACGCCGGTCATCATCGCCGGGCTGGCCATTGGCAGTACTACTTTCCACAGCGTCTCGAACTTGGTTGCACCCAGCGCCAGTGAGCCTTCACGCATGGCACGCGGGATACGGCTCAGGCCTTCTTCGGTAGCAACAATAACCACCGGTACGGTCAGCAGGGCCAGCGTCAGCGACGCCCACATCAGGCCAGGTGTACCGAAGGTTGGTGCCGGTTTCGCTTCCGGGAAGAACAGGTCATCGATGTTGCCACCCAGGAAGTAGACGAAGAAGCCCAGGCCAAATACACCGTATACAATGGACGGTACACCTGCCAGGTTGTTTACCGCGATACGGATCAGGCGGGTGACAAAGCCCTGCCTGGCGTATTCACGCAGGTAAACAGCCGCAACTACGCCGAACGGTGTCACCATGATCGACATCAGCAGTACCATCATGATGGTACCGAAGATCGCCGGGAAGATACCGCCTTCGGTGTTGGCTTCGCGTGGCTCGTCGCTCATGAACTCCCACAGCTTGCCAATGTAGTGGCCGATCTTGTCGCCGGTACCCATATTGTTTGGCAGGAAGGCGCGAACGATCTTGCCGACGCCGATTTCGACCTGCTGGCCACTGGCTGTAACGGCCACCAGGGAGTCGCGGTTGAAGGCTTCGTACAGGTCCAGCAGGTCTTTCTGCAGCACTTCGTACTCGGCGTTCAGCTCGGCGCGACGCGCGTCAATATCAGCGTAGCGGGACTGGTCGGTTACACCTTTGAGTTCCAGCGAACGCTGTTTCAGGCGCAGGCGTTCCAGCTCGTAGTTGATGGAGCCGATATCACCCTTTTCGATATCCTTGATCTGGTCGTGGATCTCCAGTGCCCGGTCGATACGGTTCTGGAACTCGTTCCACAGTGTCATGTAGGCGTCGGTTTTCTCGAAGCCGTCATGGCTGGCAACCAGCTTGCCGTTTTCTTTCAGACCACGCAGGTAGCCGTAGAAGTTACCCCATTCACGACGTTCGGCGGCGAACATCATCTCCGGGTAGCTACGCTCGGACAGGAATTCGTCCAGCATCCACAGGAAGTCACTGCCGCCAACGTCACGGTTGCCGACCTTGATCAGGTCGCGCTGCATGAACTCCAGCCCTTCAGGTACTTTGACGCCAGCATCGCGCAGCTGTGTTGCCGGTACCTGTTCCTGTTCGACGATCTCACCGGCAACGATCATGGTGTTACCGTTTTCAGTGTATTTTGCCTGCATGATGTCAGCAGGCCAGAAGTGGCCCAGGCCGCGTACTGCAATCAGACCCAGCAGGCCGATTACCATGATCATACAGATGGCTACCGCACCGGCGTTCAGCCAGACCCATGGGGAGCCAGATTTGGTCCATTCGGTGAATGAGACGCGCATATCAGTATTCTCCTTTCTCACTCACAGGTTACAGGGAGCCGTATTTGTTACGCAGATGCTGACGGATCATCTCTGCCATGGTGTTCACCACGAAGGTAAACAGGAACAGTACGAAGGCGGCCAGGAACAGGATGCGGAAGTGTGTACTGCCCACTTCGGATTCCGGCATTTCTACGGCGATGTTCGCTGCCAGCGTACGCATACCTTCGAAGATGTTGATGTCCATGATGGGCGTGTTACCTGTGGCCATCAGTACGATCATGGTTTCACCAACGGCGCGACCCATGCCGATCATCACGGCGGAGAAGATACCAGGGCTCGCTGTTGGCATCACCACGCGAACCAGTGTCTGCCATGGTGTGGCACCCAGCGCCAGCGAGCCGTAGCTCAGGCTTTTCGGTACCGCGAAGATGGCGTCTTCGGTGATGGAGAAGATGGTCGGGATGACTGCAAAGCCCATGGCAATGCCGACTACCAGAGCATTACGCTGGTCGTAGGTGATGCCCAGGTCTTTAGTGATCCAGTGGCGCATATCGCCGCCGAAGAACAGTGCTTCAACACCCGGCGCAATCCACAGACCCACCAGTGTAGAGACAATGACGACGGGCACCAGCAGGGCAGCATCCCAGCCTTCTGGCAACAGGAAGCGGATTTTGTTGGGCATCTGTGCCCAGGCGAAGGCAAAGAGCAGAATACCTGCCGGTATGGTAAACATCACCACGAAGATACCGGCCATATGCAGTTCCATGAACGGCGCCAGCCAGAGACCGGCCAGGAAACCGAGGATTACCGTTGGTAATGCCTCCATCAGTTCGATAATCGGCTTCACTTTACGGCGCAGGTTTGGTGCCATGAAGTAAGCGGTGTAAATTGCGCCGCAGATTGCCAGTGGTGTGGCCAGCAGCATGGCGTAGAACGCCGCTTTCAGGGTGCCGAATGCCAGTGGCATCAGGCTGTACTTCGGTTCGAAATCGTTGTTGGCCGCAGACGACTGCCAGATGTAGTCCGGCTTCTCGTAGCCTTCGTACCATACCTCAGACCACAGTGCATCCCAGGAAATTTCAGGGTGTTCGTTATGTACCGCCCAAAGTGTCAGTTGATTGTTTTTCTCAACCAGTAGAGCGTTGGCGCGTGGTGACAGGGCGATCATGTCGGCTTTGCTGTCTGCTACGCGTTCTTCCAGTGCGGTACGTTCAGCGGTGGTGTTGAACAGGCGCAGGGTGCCTTCATTATCGACAGTCGCGAAGCCCTTACGGCGATGTTCAGTCGTCAGATCGCTGATGGCAGTGCCATTTTCGAAGGTGCGAATTTTTGTCAGTACCCAGGCGGAGTTCTCATCGCGTACCAGGAACCACTGGGAGACGTTGCCTTTGTTATCGGCAATCAGTAGTGAGTTACCACCGAGCAGTAGTTCAAAGTCGGTAATCTGACCGGCGGTGGCATCAATGACCTGGGTGGTCTGTGGGCCATTTTCAGCCTGCAGGTCGACCACGCCGATCTTGCCATCAGCCCCACCGATCAGCAGCCAGCGACGGTCTGGCATCAGTAGCAGTTTATTCGCTGCCAGATTCAGTTGTGGCAGTGCCTGGGTGTCTGCGCTGGCTTCCATTTCGCCAGTGATCAGATTCTCTTCCAGTGCCAGATCAGCCACGCTCAGATCAGACTCGGTGCCGCCGATCAGACGCCACTCGCCTTCATCACCGTTCAGTGCCAGCAATTCCAGTGGCACACCGGCAACATCAATCGGCTCTTCACCCAGTGGGTAGCTGACGAACGGCGTAATGACGCGCTTGCCGTCCGGGTAGGTGGCCTTGTAGTCGTGCTTCATTACCAGCGCCTGACCATTACTCAGGCCCAGTGCAAAAATCCGGCTCTCTTCCGAGGCCAGAGCAAGGCTGGTTACCTTGTTCTCATCGGTCAGTTCCGGTTTCTGTTGCAGTAACAGCTCGCCGGTGCGTGTATTGAAGAAGAACAGCACGCCCTGATCATTGACGCGCAGACCGATTTCGGCCTGTTCTTCCATGGTCATATACAGGGTTTTACCGCTGCCTGGTACAGCATAAGGCTGAACCTGCTGGCCGTTCTGTTCCCAGCGGTTAATTTCCGCAGACTGAAACAGTGGGGCTACTTCATACAGCAGATAGAAGAAGATCAGCAGAATCGCCACGATAACGCTGATACCGCCTACGGCGATACCACCACGCGCGAAACGATCTTTCGCTTTACGGATTTTACGCAGCCGCTGCAGTGCGGGCGTATCGAAATCCAGGTCGGGAATATGAGAGCTGTTATCAATGCTCATCGAATGATGTCCTGAGGAACCTGAGAGACTGAAGATGCGGCTAAAGTACTGCCTGATGATGACAGTTTTGTTACAGGCCGCAGGCATAATGAGCGGGAGTTCCGTCCGTGGCCCTCCCGTCTGCTGAACTGTTTTTTCTATCGCCTGGGTCTTACAGTTTTTCCTGAGCTAAATCAGAAGGTTAGCTCGAATTTCGAATGTGCCTGAGTGTTGTCCTGACGCTGACATTTCGGCTCATCCTGACCCATTATCAGATACAGTTCAGTTAAATGCGGGTGCGTGTTTATTACATGCCCAGCGCAGACATCTGACGCTCAACCAGCTTGGCTGGCAGCGGGATGTAACCGTCTTTTACAACCACTTCCTGGCCGATTTTCGACATAACCATTTTCAGGAATTCACGATCCAGCGGTGCCAGTGGCTGGCCTGGCTTCTTGTTCACGTATACGTACAGCGAGCGGGCCAGTGGGTATTTGCCATTCAGTGAGTTCTCTGCAGTGGCTTCTACGTATGGTTTACCTGGTTTCTTGGCCAGTGGTACTGCGCGTACGGAAGAAGTCTTGTAACCGATACCGGAGTAACCGATGCCGTTCAGGGACGTAGATACCGACTGTACAACGGATGCAGAACCTGGCTGCTCGTTTACGTTGTTCTTGAAGTCGCCTTTACACAGGCCTTTTTTCTTGAAGTAGCCGTAAGTGCCGGATACGGAGTTACGACCGAACAGCTGTACACTTTTGGCTGCCAGACCACCTTCTACACCGGCCTCACCCCAGGTTTTGATGTCGCCTTTTTCGCCACACTTGCGGGTGGAGGAGAAGATCGCGTCAACCTGTGGGATAGTCAGGCCTTTAATCGGGTTGTCTTTGTGTACGTAAACTGCCAGTGCGTCAATTGCGACTGCCACGGGCGTTGGCTTGTAGCCGAATTTTTTCTCGAACGCTTCAATCTCTTTATCTTTCATCTTGCGAGACATCGGGCCCAGGTTAGCGGTGCCCTCAGTCAGTGCTGGAGGCGCAGTAGATGAACCAGCTGCCTGAATCTGAATGTTTACGTTCGGGTAAGCACGTTTGAACTCTTCTGCCCACAGTGTCATCAGGTTAGCCAGGGTGTCGGAGCCAACGGAAGACAGGTTACCGGAAACACCGGAAGCCTTCTGGTATACCGGCAGGTTAGCGTCCAGCAGATCAGATGCATTGGCAGCAGTGCAGGTGGCGGTGATTGCTACGGCAGCAAACAGCTTGTTCATCGGTTTCATTGCATCGCTCCTGAGAGAGAAATTGAGAAATTTTTATACGATGTTCTGTGTGATGGCTGCACTATAGGAGTGGCCTGTGACAGAAATATTACAGTTGTAACATTTGTCCCGGCCCTTTGGTTCCGGTGCCTGGTGTCGGTGTCAGGGTGCGGGTTGACAGGGATTGGACTCACTGTCAGGGCCAGGGTATTGTCGCCTCGGCAGCCGTTGATCAGCGGTGGTCACAGGGCTGATAGCTGAAATATTGATACCTGAAACAATAAGAACATCCAGGCCCCATATATGGGGGAGGTAACGACCATGTCGCAGAGCGATGAACTGATTATGGAACCGCAGGGACGGCTGACACTGCAGCGCCCGGCGTTGAATGACGCCACCAATCTGTTTGGTGATGTCTATGGTGGCTGGGTGTCTTCACAGCTGGTGATGGCCGCCGAAATGCGTGCTGCCGAGCTGGCACAGGGCCGTATCGCTACCGTTTCGGTGGGGTCGATACAATTTATGTCGCCGGTACTGGTCGGTACGGTGATGTCGTTCTATACCCGTGTTGTGGATCTGGGCCACAGCTCCGGTCGTATCCATGTGGAAGCCTGGGGACGCTGCCCCAATGGCCAGGATATGCGCAAGGTGACCGAAGCGGAAGTGGTACTGGTGGCGATCGACCAGTCTGGTCATATCCGCCGCCTGCCACGGGATGATGATTAACGACAGTGTTCAGGCTGGCGTTGCAGATACGCTAAACAGCGTATCTGCATGGCCTGCTTCTGGCTGTTTATAAAGCTGTGAAGGCTGATGAGCTGCGAAGATTTACAGCGCTTTCAGTTTGGCAAAGCCAACAACCAGCCACTTACTGCCTTCATCGTCAAAGTGTACCTGCACCCGTGCTTTCGGGCCGGAACCCTCGAAGTTCAGTACCGTACCTTCACCAAATTTCGGGTGCTCTACCCGCTGGCCCAGTGCCAGACTGGTATCCGGGATTTCGGCACTGGCCAGTGACGGGCTGTCGAACAGACTGCTCTTCTTCTGCTGAAACTTGCCCGCCATCATCGGACGGCTGATGCTGGCGTTCAGGCGTACTTCGTCGATCAGTACTTCCGGGATCTCACGGGCAAAGCGTGACAGCCGGTTGTGGCTTTCCTGGCCGTGCATACGGCGTGATTCCGCCCATGTCAGATAGAGCTGCTGCATGGCGCGGGTGATGCCCACGTAACAGAGACGGCGCTCCTCTTCGAGGCGTCCGGGTTCATCAGCAGACATTTTATGCGGGAATAGCCCCTCTTCCATACCGGCCAGGAATACCAGCGGGAATTCCAGCCCTTTGGCTGAGTGCAGAGTCATCAGCTGTACGCTGTCCTGGAACTCATCGGCCTGAGCATCACCGGCATCCAGTGCTGCCTGGTCAAGGAAGGCGGCCAGTGGGCCACTGAAGCCTTCCTGCTCCATCAGGTCCCACTGGCTTATAAACTGTTTGGCGGCGGAGCTGAGCTCTTCAAGGTTTTCCACCCGTGACTGGCCTTTTTCGCCTTTCTCTTTCAGGTGATGCTCAATCAGGCCAGAGCATTTCACCACATGTTCAGTCTGTTCATTCAGTTCGACACCCTGTGTACCCTCATCCATCTGCTGGATCAGATCCAGGAACGCTTGCAGTGCATTACTGGCACGGGCAGGCAGTGCCTTGTTGGCGACAATCTCGGTGGCTGCACGCCACATGGAAACACCAGCATGGCGGGCATGTTCGCGCAGCACTTCGATGGTGCGGGTGCCTATACCACGGGTGGGCACATTGATCACCCGCTCCATGGCGGTATCATCATCACGGTTGCTGATCAGGCGCAGGTAGGCCAGGGCGTTTTTGATCTCCAGCCGGTCATAGAAGCGGTGGCCGCCGTAGATGCGGTAAGGGATACCTGCGCGGATCAACGCTTCCTCCAGCACCCGTGACTGGGCGTTGGAGCGGTACAGAATGGCGGCGTCTGAACGCTTGTTATCGTCTTTGATCCACTGGTCGATACGGTCAACGATAAAGCGCGCTTCATCCTGCTCGTTGAAACCGGCATATAGTTTCAGTTTCTGGCCGTCGGCGGCGGTGGTGCGCAACTCTTTGCCCAGCCGTCCGGCGTTATTGGCGATCACCGCATTGGCGGCGCTGAGGATGTTCTGACTGGAACGGTAGTTCTGCTCCAGTTTGATGGTGCGGGCACCGGTAAAATGGCTGCCCAGGTTCTGGATATTTTCGATGCGGGCACCACGCCAGCCGTAGATCGACTGGTCATCGTCGCCAACCGCCATCAGTTTGCGGTCGCCCTCGGCCAGCAGACGTAACCAGCCATACTGGATGGCGTTGGTATCCTGGAACTCATCCACCAGGATGTAGCGGAAGCGCTCGCGGTAGTGGGCCAGTAGTTCCGGTTTGCGATCACGCAGCAGTTCCAGCGATCTCAGCAGCAGCTCACCGAAATCGATCATGCCGCCCCGTTCGCAGGCCTCTTCATAGGCGCTGTACATCGCCACCATGTTCTGCTGGAAGCTGTCATTGCCTGGGTCAATATGGCGAGCGCGCAGGCCTTCATCTTTCTGGGCGTTGATATACCACTGGAACTGGCGGGCCGGGAAGCGGTTGTCGTCGAAGTTCATCTCTTTCGACAGTCGCTTGATCAGCCGCAGCTGGTCATCGCTGTCCATGATCTGGAAGTTTTCTACCAGCCCGGCGTCCTGCCAGTGGGCGCGCAACAGACGATGTGCCAGGCCATGGAAAGTACCCACCCACATACCATTGGGGTTGATACCCAGTAGTTCTTCAATACGACCACGCATCTCGCGTGCTGCTTTATTGGTGAAGGTAACCGCCATAATCGACCAGGGCGACATCCCTTCGGTTTCGATCAGCCAGGCGATCCGGTGAACCAGTACACGTGTTTTACCGGAACCGGCACCGGCCAGTACCAGCAGGTTTTCTACTGGCGCAGTAACGGCTTCGCGCTGAGCATCGTTGAGAGAGTCGATAATGTGGGTAACGTCCATAGGGCGAGCGACCTGAGCTGAAATGGCTGTATGAATATTCAGTGGCGACGAATTATATCGCTGGTGAAGGGGGAAGTGCAGCCCTGCCTGGCAGGCCGGGCTGTGCAATACAGAATGTTGGTACAGACGCTGCCGCTCTGTAATCAGGTGCGGCAGGCTATCAGTTATCGGAGCTATCAGTTATCAGCGCGTCAGTTATCAGTGCTCGCTGTAACCGTTACCAGCGGAACAGAATCCACTTGGGCACCAGCAGCTGAGACTCTGCGGTACGGATGAATTTTTCTGAGCCCAGCACGGGTATCAGGTAGTAAGGCGAGCCTGATCTGGGGACAACCTTGATCTCTTTCAGTTCACCGGCAACATGGTACTCGTAGTAGGTTTTATCATCGCCATGGCGAATTGTAACCACGGGTTCATCGGCGTCGAAGCCGGGCAGAAACTCTTCGGCATGGCTCAGCGGGCTCAGGGTCAGCAATGCAGCCAGCAGTAGTGAACGGTAACGCATGATGTGTCTCTCTTCTCCGGTTCTGTTGCTTTCATTAAACGCCTGTTAACGCACCAGGCCAAGCTTTATAAACGGCATTTCATAGTGGTCTGTTATGGCAACCCTGGCGGGGGATCGCCTATCATGGACGCCAATCCTGTTTCCGGTTCTCGATGGAATATTCAATGAGTGATAACACCCTGCCGCTGATCCTTGTAGATGGCTCTTCATACCTGTACCGCGCTTTCTTTGCCTCTCAGCAGGCCGATCTGCGTGCCGCTGACGGTACACCTACTGGCGCAATTCGCGTGATGACCTCCATGTTACGCAGCCTGCTGAAACAGTACCCGGCCAGTCCGGTAGTGGTGGTGTTTGATGCTAAAGGTAAAACGTTCAGGGATGAAATCTACCCGGAATATAAAGCTCAGCGCCCTGCCATGCCGGATGATCTGCGTGCCCAGGTGGAGCCCATTCATAACATCATCAAAGCAATGGGGCTGCCACTGGTGATGGTAGAAGGTGTAGAGGCGGACGATGTGATTGGCACCTATGCTCGTCAGGCGACGGAGCTGGGACGCGATATTCTGATTTCCACTGGTGATAAGGATATGGCCCAGCTGGTTAATCAGCATGTCACCCTGATTAATACTATGACCGACACGGTAATGGATGTTGAGGGCGTCAGGGAAAAGTTCGGTATTCCGCCTGAGTTGATTATCGACCACCTGGCGCTGATGGGTGACAAAGTGGATAACATTCCGGGTGTGCCGGGCGTGGGCCAGAAAACAGCACTGGCGTTGTTGCAGGGAGTTGGTGGTATCAGTGCGCTGTATGACAACCTGGATGATATTGCTGCGCTGGGTTTCCGTGGTTCTAAAAGCATGGCGAAAAAACTGCTGGATAACCGTGAAGCGGCGGAGCTGTCCTATCTGCTGGCGACCATCAAGCTGGATGTGGCGCTGGAACAGCGTATTGATCAGTTTGGTCTGCCGAAAATAGATAAAGAAGCCCTGCTGGCACTGTTTGAGTTGTACGAGTTCCGCAGCTGGATCAAGGAGCTGAAAACGGCGGGCGACAGTCTGATCGCTGATGGTGATGATGACGCAGAGGAAGCCGTTGTTACGCCGGTTGACGTGGAATATGAAACGGTGCTGGAGCAGGCACAGCTGGACAACTGGCTGGAAAAACTGAATTCAGCCGAACTGTTCGCCTTTGATACTGAAACTACCTCGCTGGATTATATGGTGGCAGAGCTGGTAGGGGTCTCTTTCGCTGTTGAACCGGGTAAAGCCGCTTACGTGCCCTTTGGTCATGACTATATGGGTGCACCGGAGCAGCTCAGTCGTGATGATGTACTGGCGCAACTTAAACCCTTGCTGGAAGATGCAGATCGGGCCAAGGTGGGGCAGCACCTGAAATACGATATGAATGTGCTGGCTCGCTATGATATTGAGCTACGCGGTGTGGCGTTTGATACCATGCTGGAGTCCTACGTCCTTAATTCTACAGCGACTCGTCATGATATGGATTCGCTGGCAGATCACTTCCTGGGTGTGAAAACAGTCAAGTTCGAAGAAATTGCCGGTAAAGGTAAAAAACAGCTGACCTTTAATCAGATTGATCTGGAGCAGGCTGCACCTTACGCGGCAGAAGATGCTGATATTACCTTGCGTCTGCATCAGGTGATCAACGACAGGCTGGCGAAAACCGCTCCGTTGGCAACACTGTTTGATCAGGTAGAAAAGCCGCTGATTCCGGTACTGTCACAAGTTGAACGTAACGGTGCGCTGGTGGATGCGACCCTGCTGGGGAGGCAGTCCATTGAACTGACAGAGCGGCTGAGCCAGATCGAGAAAGAAGCCTTTGAGCTGGCAGGTAAAGAGTTCAATCTCAGTTCGCCCAAGCAGTTGCAGCAGATTCTGTTTGAAGAACAGGGTCTGCCAGTGAAAAAGAAAACACCGAAAGGTGCGCCGTCCACCGCAGAAGAGGTGCTGGTGGAGCTGGCGCATGATTACCCGCTGCCTGCGCTGATTCTGGAGCATCGCAGCCTGGCCAAACTGAAGTCTACCTATACCGATAAACTGCCACAGATGATCTGTGCTCAAACTGGCCGTATTCATACTTCCTACCATCAGGCGGTGACAGCCACGGGTCGTCTGTCATCCACTGATCCTAATCTGCAGAACATCCCGGTACGCACTGCTGAAGGGCGTCGTATCCGTGAAGCTTTTATCGCGCCTGAGGGTTATAAGCTGGTGGCAGCAGACTACTCGCAGATAGAACTGCGTATTATGGCGCATCTGTCCGGGGATGAAGGGCTGCTCAATGCGTTCCGTGAGGGGGGAGATGTTCACCGGGCAACCGCAGCGGAAGTATTCAGGGTAGCGGTGGATGAAGTGACAGCGGATCAGCGCCGCAGTGCCAAGGCGATCAACTTCGGCCTGATCTATGGCATGTCGGCGTTTGGACTGGCGCGTCAGCTGGGCATTGGCCGTAATGAGGCTGCACAGTATATCGAGCATTACTTCGAGACCTATCCGGGTGTCCAGCGTTATATGGATGATATTCGTACCCAGGCAGCTGAGCAGGGATATGTTGAAACCCTGATGGGACGTCGCCTTTATTTGCCAGACATCAAAGCCCGTAATGCCATGCGTCGTCAGGCGGCTGAGCGTACAGCAATCAATGCGCCAATGCAGGGTACGGCAGCCGATATTATCAAGTGTGCCATGATCCGGGTGGCGGACTGGCTGGAGCAGCAGTATCCGCAGGTGAAGATGATCATGCAGGTACACGATGAGCTGGTATTCGAAGTGCCTGAAGCGCAGCTGGAGGCTTTTATGAATGATATTAAAGTTGAAATGGCCGCTGCAGCCAAGCTCGATATACCGCTGCTAGTGGATGCCGGGGTGGGTGATAACTGGGAACAGGCACACTGAGCCGGTGTTGAAAATGAATCCTTTTCAGATAGTAGTGCTGAACTTCCATCTGATCAGTGACTCACAGTTAACAGGTGCCACGGTTGTGTAATGATCGCCCGGCCGGGCCCTGTATAGAGGGAGGGAATGTAACGGTTGCGTTACGTGACCTCTCTCTGTGCCTTCTGTGTGTTGAAGCCCGACATTCCCTGTTCCCCTTCCTGAGTGCCGGGCTTCTTTTTGGTTTGGTCAGTGGCTCAGACCGTCTGTAACGTTGTAGTCAGCGGTTGTCGTTGTCAAAATCAGCGTTATCAAACTCCGGGTCGTCACTGGCTTCGTCATCGTATCCGGTCAGCAGCCAGTCGTTGAGGCGGTTACGCAGCTGATCCACCCCATCCTTTTTCAGTGCTGAGAAGCGCTGTACGGTGACCTGATCACCCAGAATCTCAGTCAGCTGTTTGCGCAGTTTCAGTACCGTATTCTGGCCTGGGCCTTTCTTCAGTTTATCTGCTTTGGTCAGCAGTACATGCAGGGGGACGCCGGTCTGCAGACACCAGTCGACCATCATCTGGTCGAACTCTTTCATCGGGTGGCGAATGTCCATCACCAGTACGACACCGCGCAGACATTCACGGCTTTGCAGATAATCGTCCAGATGTTTCTGCCAGTGCAGTTTCATTTCCAGTGGCACTTTGGCAAAACCATAACCGGGCAGGTCAACAATGCGCAGCCCTTCAATATTCAGATCAAAAAAGTTGATCAGCTGGGTGCGACCAGGGGTTTTGGAGGTACGTGCCAGTTTGGTCTGGTTGGTCAGTGTGTTGATGGCACTGGACTTGCCAGCGTTGGAGCGGCCAGCGAAGGCAACCTCGGCGCCGACATCCGGCGGACACTGGTGCAGTTTGGAGGCACTTTTGTTGAAACGTGCCTGATTGTAGTGAATTGTGGCTTCATTTATTGACATAAGTCTAAGGCTACCGGGCGCTCTGATCGGTTATTACCGTTCCAGTTTAAGGGAATACCAGGTTATAATGCCGCCAAATTTTACCTGTGAACAGGGTTTTGCTCTAGTCGCAGGAGGTGAGGATAAGTGGGTTTTCACGTCAGATCCGCAGTGGACGCCGCTGAAAATCAACGCACAACTACTGAAGCAAGAGTCTGGGTTAGTCGATGAACAAATTACTGATCAGCCTGCTGGTTTCCATCGGAATCACTGGTGTGGCACAGGCGGCGGGTGATGCCGCTGCGGGTAAAGCTAAAACTGCAGTATGTGCTGCCTGTCACGGTGCAGACGGCAACAGCGCACTGGCCAACTTCCCTAAACTGGCCGGCCAGAATGAAAAATACCTGCTCAAGCAGCTTAAAGAGATCAAATCTGGCACCCGTCCAGTGGTTGAAATGACCGGTCTGCTGGATGCAATGAGTGCTCAGGATCTGGAAAACATCGCTGCTTACTACGGCAGTAAGAAGACAACCTTGGGCCAGGTGCCAAAAGATCAGCTGGAACTGGGCCAGAAACTGTACCGTGTCGGTGTGCCATCGAAAGGTGTGGCTGCATGTACAGGTTGTCACTCTCCGTTCGGTAAAGGCAACAACTCTGCAGGTTTCCCATCTCTGAGTGGCCAGCATGCTGCCTATGTTGAAAGCCAGCTGACCAAATTCCGCAAAGGTGAACGCGCGAATGACCCTAACGGCATGATGCGCGGTGTTGCAGGTAAGATGAGCGATGCAGAGATCAAAGCTGTTTCTGCATATGTTCAGGGTTTGCACTAAGCATCTGACCTGCACTTAATACGTGTAGTATTAATGCGATGGTAATGTAAAAGGCAGCAATAGCTGCCTTTTTTTGTGCCGGTCTGGCGTAAAATCAGACGTTATTAAGCCGTACAGTGACAGAATTTATCCATTCTGGCGTTTGTGGCGCTGCATCTGTATGGCGCCTGATGATTGTCTGTTTTATGCCCGGGGAGGCTCTATCCATGCTTAAAAAAGTTGCACTGTCTGGTTTTCTGTTGCTGTTGCCACTCTGGGTACAGGCTGCGGAAACCTTTATTGAAGGCAAGCATTACGTAAAACTGGATACTCCGGTACGTACTGCTGATGCCAGCAAGGTTGAGGTAGTGGAGCTATTCGGTTACCCATGTCCTCACTGTTACAGCTTTGAACCTGCGTTGGAATCATGGCAGCACAAAGCGAACGATGATGTTGATTTCAAGCGTATTCCGGTTGTATTCGGTCGTAGCTGGGAACCAATGGCGCGTGCTTACTACAGCTCTGAGCTGATGAAAACGCTGGATAAGACCCATAACGCAACCTTTAATGCAGTTCATGTTGAACGCCGTCGTTTCCGCAATCAGGAAGACCTGGCTGAGTTTTACGGTAATCTGGGTGTGGATAGCGCTAAATTTAACAAGTACTTCAATTCATTTGCCGTAACTGCCCGTTTGCGCCAGGGGGACTCTAAGGTGCGTGGCTACGGTGTTGAAGGTGTGCCGAGTATGGTAGTCAATGGCAAGTATCGGGTGACGGGTCATATGGCAGGTGGTCAGGGCAAAATGCTGGACGTTGTGAATTTCCTCGTGGAAAAAGAGCGTAAAACAGCGCAGTAAAAACGGCCAGTACCGTTTCTATGACTCAGTGATCAGTGGATTGCTACAGAAAAGCCGCCATTCAGGCGGTTTTTTCATTCCAGACCGTCAGCAGTGGGCTAGTGTGGTCTGGACGCATCGCTTAACATGAGGGCTTGGCCATTTCTGGCCTGATCAGCACTGAACAGGGGCAGGTTTTGAGCGAACAGGAAGAAGACTGGAAACAGAAATATCGTGAGCTAACGCTTGAGCTGGAGCAGACCCAGCAGCACAGTAAGCTTGTCGAAAATCGGTTTCGCAAATTGTTGTCCGCGATGGCTGTGCCACTTCAGGGCCAGAATGATGCGCTTGATCAGGCGCTTGAGTGGCTGCATTTACAGCTCAAGCAGCCAGAGCTTGAAGGCTTCGATGCAATCAGTAAACAGCTTCAGCAACAATTGCGGCGACTGGATGGGCAGCAGGAAAAACAGTCTCGCCGGTTACTGGAGGTGATGCGTAGCTGGCTTCGCCAGTTGCGTCTGTCGGGTCAGCTGGATGCTGAAACTCTGACTGCTTATGAGCCTCGGATCATCGAAGCTGCTGAAAAACCCTGGAAACTGCCAGGTCTGCTAAAAGAAATGCTGGCCTTGCAGCAGAGCTGGATTGAGCGCTTTAATCAGCAGTGTGAAGCCGAAACTGAACTGAATGAAACAGTGCTCAGGGCTGATCGTGGCCTGCTGTTACAGCGTATTCAGGTTGAATTGCAGCAACTGCTGGAAAATATCAGTGTGCCTGTGCGAGCGCGCAGTCAGATGCATGCGTTGGGTGAGATGCTGGAAGTGGATATCCGTATGGAGCAGTTACCGGATATTCTTAAAGCACTGTCTGCTCTGGTGCAGGCCTCTTTCAGTGATAACAGTGAAGAGTTTGAAAATTACCTGCGTAGTCTCAGCCTTAAGCTGGCCGAAGTACAGCAGTTCCTGGCACAGCAAACACGAGAAGAGCATCAGGCCGGTGCCAGTCAGCAGGCACTGGAGAACCAGGTGCGCTCAGATGTACAGAAACTGTCAGCGACAGTTCAGAGCAGCCAGGATATTGGTGGTCTGAAGGTGGCTGTATCTGAACAGCTGGTGGGGATTGTGCAGGTGATGGATGAGATGCGCCGTCAGGAAGAACACCGTGATCGTCAACTACGCCATAATTATGGTGAGCTGATCGAAAAGGTTGAGCTGATGGAACAGGAGACGCGCAAAGCCAAGGTGCATGTCGAAGAGGAACGTCACCGGGCGCGTACTGATCCCCTGACCGGTTTGCCAAATCGGACAGCCTATGATGAACAGATCAGTCAGGAGCTGGAGCGCTGGAACCGTTATCAGCAGCACTTCAGTATTGCGGTGGCAGATCTGGATCACTTCAAAAAAATAAATGACAGCTATGGTCATCTTGCTGGTGATAAAGTATTGCGGCTGGTGGGCCGTATCATGCACCGTCAGAGTCGTCGCACTGATGTGATTGCACGTTACGGCGGTGAAGAGTTCGTTATTATTATGCCAGGTACCGGCACGGCAGCGGCTTCACGAGCAACAGAAAAACTGCGCCAGGCAATTGAAGAAAGCCCGTTCAATTTTAATGGCCGTCCTGTGAGTATTACTATGTCGTTCGGGGTAACCGAAGTGAAGGATGGCGATGATCTGGACACATTGTTTGCTCGTGCCGATAAAGCGCTGTATGGCGCAAAACAGAACGGGCGAAACCAGACAGTGACAGCATAATCCGTCATAATCTCACCTTTGCTTGCGGGTGCCTTGCCTGTCTCCGTCATATATCCGAGGCAGGCAGGATATCTGAAATCCTGTATTGACGATGCCCGACAGGGTTTACTGGCTTCGGGCAGGCTCGGTTAGCAGTGCTGGCACGAGTTATATAAACAGAGTGGTTCAAGTGCGACGCCTATCACGTCTTCTGACAATCAGCCGGGTAGCTATTCGCTACCGGCTGGATACTTTCTTTCTGCAATTGCCATTACCCTGGTATCTGCGCCTGTTTCTGTTGGCGTTACCATGGCGTTTCTTTATACCAGCCACTCAGCCACGTGCAGTGCGGCTCAGACTGGCGCTGGAAGCTCTGGGGCCGGTGTTCATCAAATTTGGACAGATGCTCTCTACACGACGGGATCTGCTACCTGATGACATCGCAGAAGAACTGAAAAAACTGCAGGATCGAGTACCTCCGTTTGAAGGTGCCCGAGCCCAGGCATTAATTGAAAGCGCGCTGGGTGATTCGGTGGAGGCACTATTTGAGCGCTTTGACACCAGCCCTATCGCATCTGCATCGGTTGCCCAGGTGCATCCGGCGGTGTTGAAAGATGGCCGTGAAGTGGTGGTTAAAGTCACCCGCCCGGGTATTGACCGCACCATCCGCAAAGATGTTGCCCTGCTCTACTCTCTGGCCCAGTTGGTGCAGACGGTGTGGCAGGATGGTCGTCGTTTGCGACCAGTCGAAGTTGTGGCTGAATATGAGCAGACCATTTTTGATGAACTGGATCTGCGCAAAGAGGCGGCAAACGGCTCTCAGCTGCGGCGTAATTTTGCTGACTCCGATATCCTTTATGTACCTGAAATATATTGGGATTATACTCGCCAGAATGTACTGGTAATGGAGCGTATTCGTGGTATCCCTGTGGCTGATATTGAACGGCTGCGAGAGCAGAATACCGATTTCAAGCTTCTGGCTGAGCGGGGTGTAGAAATATTCTTTACTCAGGTATTCCGCGATAGTTTCTTCCATGCAGATATGCATCCGGGCAATATCTTCGTATCATTGGATAACCCTGCAGATCCTCGCTATATCGCCATTGATTTTGGTATTGTTGGCTCCCTGACAGCTGAAGATCAGAGTTATCTGGCGCGCAACTTCCTTGCCTTCTTCCAGCGTGACTATCGTCAGGTAGCACAGCTGCATGTGGATTCTGGCTGGGTACCACCAGACACGAATGTGGATGCTTTTGAAACTGCGATCCGCAGCGTCTGTGAGCCAATTTTTGAAAAACCTCTAAAAGATATTTCATTTGGCCAAGTATTGCTGGGGCTATTTCAGACTGCACGGCGGTTTAATATGGAAGTACAGCCACAGTTGGTGCTGTTGCAGAAAACGCTGCTTAACATTGAAGGTCTGGGCCGACAGCTCTACCCTGAACTGGATTTGTGGCAGACCGGCAAGCCTTTTCTGGAAAACTGGATGAAAGAGCGTATGGGGCCACGAGGTGTTTATCGCACTATCAAGCAGCAGGCGCCAGACTGGCTTGATAAACTGCCTCATCTGCCGCAGCTTGTTTACGATGCGCTGAGTCAGGTGCGTCGTCTGGATCAGACCCGTGCCCGTGACCTTCAGCTCTATGCTGAGCAGGCTGCACGTGTACAGCAGCGCCATGAGCGCCGTCGCTGGCTGGGACTGCTGCTGATTGCTGCAACGCTGCTGGCTACCCAGCCACAGTGGCTGGATGAATTGTCACAGCTGCCCGTGATGGGCTGGCTGGCACTGGCCGCTGGTGCCTGGTTACTGGTGCGTCGCTGAAGAGAATACTGAACGGGCATAAGTATAGAGAATGATGTCATCTGACTGGCTTGAAGAAATTAAGTGGAATGACGCGGGGCTGATTCCAGCCATCGCGCTGGATTTCCAGACGGGTAAGGTATTGATGGTTGCCTGGATGAACCGTGAAGCATTGCAGCTGACGGTTCAGGAACAGCGAGCAATCTACTGGTCCCGCTCCCGTAAGAAACTGTGGCGTAAGGGTGAAGAGTCTGGGCATGTGCAGAAACTGCATGAATTGCGACTCGACTGTGATGCTGATGTGATTACGCTATCAGTTGAGCAGCTTGGTGGTATTGCCTGCCATACCGGACGTGAAAGCTGTTTCTATCGAGTTTACAAGGACGGTGTCTGGGTTTCCGTTGATCCGATCCTGAAAGACCCGGAACATATCTATCAACAAAAATCTGACGGATAATGAGAACGTCATCATGAGTGAAGTACTGACTGAACTGGGTGCGATTCTGGAACAGCGCCGTCAGGCGGATGCCGACAGCTCTTATGTAGCCAGTCTGCATGCCAAAGGCCTGAACAAAATTCTGGAAAAAGTTGGCGAAGAAGCGACTGAAACAATTATTGCTGCCAAGGATGCACAGCATAGCAGCGATAATTCAGAGGTTATCTATGAGACTGCTGATCTGTGGTTCCACAGTCTTGTTATGTTGTCCCATCTGGGTGAACCTCCTCAGGCTGTTCTGGATGAGCTGGCGCGTCGTTTCGGTATGTCCGGACTGGAAGAGAAAGCAGCCCGTCAGCATAACGGTTAAATGAACAGAAGCCGGTCGTATGGGCGACCGTGGCGTTTCAATCAGATAGCTGGCGGAGCGTGCTCGGCCAGTGTGGAGATAAATTATGGGTTTTGGTGGTATTAGCATCTGGCAGCTGGTCATTATCCTCGGCATTGTGGTCCTGCTGTTCGGAACCAAGAAGCTGCGTAATATTGGTGGTGATCTTGGCAGTGCATTCAAAGGTTTTAAAAAGGCGATCAGTGAGGACGATGCCAGATCATCTGAAGGTGTAGCTGACAAGAACACCGCTCAGAAGAATGCGTCAGAGCAGGGCTCTCCTCGTCTGGATAAAGAAGATGCGGATTTCGCAGCGCAGGAGAAGACTGCAGCGAAAGATGATCCTAAAAAACAGTCATAACGGCGCGGATAGCTGATGTTTGATATCGGTTTTGCCGAATTGCTGATAGTTGCCGTAGTAGCGTTGATCGTGCTGGGGCCAGAGAAACTCCCCGTTGCTGCGCGCACACTCGGTTTGTGGCTGGGGCGTATTCGTCGCACCGTCAGCTCTATCCAGTCCGAAATTTCGGAAGAGCTGCGTATTGAAGAGATGAAGCGCACGGCAGCAATCAGTAAAGAAAAGCTGGATCAGGAACTCGAGGATATGCGAACACCGTTTACGGAAAGCCTGAATGGTGAACCGCCAATGTCATATGGAGCGGGTGATACTGCGCCTGCCGATCAGCAAACACCTGTGCAGTATCATACAGAGCAGAAAAGAGCCGATCACAAGATGGCTGAACCCTCCGCTGATCATGTTGCTGTTAAGAAAAAGCAGGATAACGGATGATTGACTCTTCCCACACCGATGTGGACCAGGAACAGCCATTGGTTTCGCACCTTGTGGAGCTACGCCAGCGACTGATCCGCTCGCTGCTGATTGTACTGGCCATATTCCTTTGTCTGTTCTATTTCGCTAACGATCTCTACACCCAGTTATCGGCACCTCTGACGGCACTGCTACCGGAAGGTACCAGCATGATTGCGACCGATGTCACGTCGCCGTTCTTTGCGCCGTTCAAGCTGACGCTGATGGCTTCTATCTTTCTGGCCATGCCTTTCATTCTGCATCAGGCTTGGAGTTTTATTGCTCCGGGTCTGTATAGTCATGAAAAGAGAATGGCGGTGCCATTGCTGGCTTCCAGTATTGTACTGTTCTACGCTGGTATTGCTTTTGCGTATTTTGTGGTGTTTCCTCTTGTTTTCGGTTTCTTTACCAGTGTGGGGCCGGAAAACGTAGCAGTAATGACTGACATCAGCAGCTACCTGAACTTCGTACTCAAGCTGTTCTTTGCTTTTGGTATCGTATTTGAAATTCCGATTGCAACATTATTGTTGATCTGGACGGGGGTTGCGTCTGTTGAGGGTCTACGCAGCAAGCGTGCCTATGTCATCGTTGGCTGTTTTGTGATGGGGATGCTATTGACACCGCCTGATGTAATTTCACAAAGCCTGCTAGCTGTGCCGATGTGGCTGTTGTTTGAGCTAGGTATTGTACTAGGTCAGATATTGGTGAAACGACGTGATAGTGACTCGCCTGACCATGAGGCTGATGACATATAGATAGATCATAAACAGATATATCGAAGGCGCTGTCTTACCTGATAGCGCCTTTTTCATATCTGTATCCAGTATCAGAAAAGGGAAACATAGCGTATCTGTAAACTATTTATAAAAATCTGTTGACGCCCGCGATCAGATGCGTAGAATACGCCTCCGTTCTCAGGGGCAACGCCGGAAACGACGCTGCAACCACTCGTTGAAGTCCAGTACTTCAGCTTGAGAAAACTGAGGATGAGGTGAAATTAGCTGTTGATTTTCTTATGAAAATAACGA
>JAOXSF010000041.1 GCA_025800125.1 Marinobacterium sp. | reverse complement strand
TTGTGGTCACGTTCGTACTTTGCTTGTAGTGCAGGGGGTGCGACAATTGAAACTCTGCGAGAATATGTGCAGAGCCAAGACACACCTGATTAGAACCGCTGCGCGGTTCCCGCTTGTATCCCCGCCCGATTGGGCGAGGGTTTACGCGGATTTTTGCTAAGCGCAGATAGATGGGACAGGTAACGGGCTTTACCAGCCCATTACCTGTTTAATAAACGGAATGGTAACTTTACGCTGTGCGCTGAGGGATTCTCGATCAAGACGTTCCAGTAGCTCCAGCAAGTCGCCCATATCACGACTGGCATGGTAAATCAGATAACGTACCGCATCGGCGCCCAACTGAATACCACGATCAGCTGCGCGGCTGCGAATAGCAGTAACCTTGTCGTCATCCGGCAAAGGCTGCAACTGAAACACCATCCCCCAGGTCAGGCGGGAAGCAAGATCAGCCAGCTTGATACCCAGCAGGCGAGGCGGTACAGACGCCCCCACAATCAGATGGTTATTCTGAGCTCGAATGCGGTTGAAAAAATGGAACAGACCCAGCTCCCACTCCGGGTTGCCAGCAATCTGCTCAATATTATCCAGACAAACAAGGTCAAGGTGCTCCAGACCATCCAGCACCTGAGGGTCAGCCACTGCCATTAATTCGTCCATGGGCAGATACAGCGCACTGCGATGGGCAGGTTCAGCACCGTTACAGGCCGCCTGCAACAGGTGACTGACACCGACACCATGACCACCCCAATAGTAGAGCAGCAGCTCACCCTGCCCCTGACAGGCAGACTGGGCCATCGCCTGGCCCAGTTTATTCGGGCCAACGAAGAAATTATCGAAACGGGCTTCATCGCTGATATCAACGCTCAGCGGAATCTGAAAGGGGGTGCTACTGCTCATGCACTCTGTTCGTTGTTGTTATCACGTTCAACTGATTCACCCTGATACTGCGAATAAAGTGAACTGCTTCGGTAGCCTTCATGCAGGTGGCGTAAGAGTACCATAATCACGGCCGCAACAGGTAAGGCCAGCAGCACACCTACAAATCCCGCCAACTGACCACCAGCCATAATGGCAAAAATTACCGCCACCGGGTGCAAACCAATGCGGTCCCCTACCAGCAGGGGGGTCAGCAGCATACCTTCCAGCGCCTGTCCGACAGCAAAAACACCACCTACCCAAAGCAGCATCACAGGGTCATGAAACTGCATAATGGCAGCGATGGCAGCCGCTGCAAAACCAATAATAAAGCCCATATAAGGCACAATGCTGGCCAGCCCCGCCAGCATACCGATCAGCAACGCCAGATCAAGCCCCACCAGCCAGAGACCAATGGCATAGATCGTTCCCAGCGCCACCATCACAATCAGCTGACCTTTGACAAAAGCGCCTAATACCTCATCACACTCACACGCCCAAAGCGTCACCCGGCCTTCAATATTGCGGGGTAACAAACGCTGAATTTTTGCCAGCATCAGATCCCAGTCCCGCAGCAGATAAAATGTAACAACTGGAATCAATACCAGGTTAGTCATCCAGACGGCAACAGCAACGCCAGAACGGGTGATACTGCCCAGCAGCTTTTTCATAAAGTCACCGGTCTGCTGCCAGTCTTCCAGCAACCAGCTACGCAACGAATCAAACTGGAATACCGAAGTATCAAGCCCCAGCGTCTGCTCCAGCCAGGGCAGGAATTGCTGCTCTACCATATTCAACCCGGCAGGTACCAGTGTTACCAGCACCTTTATCTGCTGGCTCAATTTAGGCAACAGTAATACCAGTACAGCTACCATTGCTGTTGTCAGCCCGGTAAAAACAATCACCACCGCCAAAGTACGAGAGCAACCTGCAACCTCCAGCCGATCAGCAACCGGGTCACAGAGGTATGCCAACAACGCTCCTACCAGAAATGGCATCAGGATGGGGGCTAGCAGGTAGATCAACGCTAGCAATACCAGCGCCAGTATCAGAAAAAACCAACGCTGCGATTCTGTGATCATCGCCATAACACTCTACCTGTTGTCGTTGTTCTGATACTCGGCACTTTTATCCTGCCACTGCGCTGTAACATCTGAGCAACCGTTCAGCCCTGCCAGCGGTAACGCAGAAACAGCGCGTCTTCATCAGCATCAGAGTCTGTATCAGCAGGTGCTATATTGCCACTGGCTGGCGCCAGCCGTGACTCCAATCGGATCGCCCGACGCAGCTGTTCTGAGCGCCCATCCAACTGTAAACGCAACAACAAGCGCGCACCATCAACCTGTTCAACATCCACCTCCGTCACCAGTGTCAGTTTTTCAAGGTAACCCACCACAGCGGCATAATCGGCCAGAGTGCGTACATTGGTTACCTCCAACTGCAAACCTTCCATATAGTTACTGTCAGTTGCGCCACCCAGTGCCGCAAACAAACGGTCTGCAACCTGTTCTACTGCCTCCCCAAGCGCTTCGTCATTACTGCCTTCAGTGGTGAAGCGCTGTACTGAACCCTGCCCTGTCAATAGCCACTCGATATACCAGTTACCACCAGGCAAAGGAGCCATACGGCCAGCCAGGGTCGCATCAGGGCGATAACGACGCGATGCCTGCTCAATACCATTCTGGAACAACCCCCACAAATCAGAGACGGGCAGATTCTGTTGATCGGTCAGATCATAAAGCGGCAGCTGCACTGGTAAACCACGCGCACGGGCGCGGGACATCAACGGTAACAATATACGGCTGTCTGGGGAGATGTAATCACGGCGGTTGTTCTGTTCAGCAGCCAGCCACAACATTAATGTCGGTCGCTGACTACCCAGTGAACGCTCCTGGCTTTCTCGCAACAGACGTTCAATCAGAGCATTATCAAACTCCATCGCCAACGCCTGGGCGGGTTGTTCAGTACCAGTTTCATCAGTCACTGCACGATTAGTCTGTCGATACTCAAAACGCCGTAACAAGGCATCAGGCGTCTGCAATGCCTGCTGAATGGCAGGTTTACCCAGCAATGTGCGGTTGCCTGCAACCCGTACCAGTACGCCCGTCAGTCCCCGCGCCAGCTGGGCAGTCGTTGGGGTACTGTTCTGTGCAGGCACCAGCAGGGTCGCGCTATACAGCCCCTTTACCTCTCCAGCCAGGCCAGTAACGGGTAATAGCATTGCTGACACCAGTGCTGCCAGCGTAAACAGCCATCTCTGAAAGCTTTTTTTCATTCTGTTCTCATATTGAAATCAGCCGCAGAAACGGGGTAATGGCGTACCCTTCCCCCTCCGAAAAACAGCGTTCTACTCTATCACAGCGAATCTCCGTCATCACAGTAAACCCACCCTGACAATCCTGCCCCCTTCAGTTGAACACAACGGCCATGCCAATAGCCGTAGTGCAACAAAACAGGTAGAATGGCGCCCGTTCTGGTACCCCTTCCAAAGACAACCAGCAAGGGGTTCCCTTAACCGCCAATATTTACCTGAAAGGTTTACGAATCCATGTCTACTGGTTCCGACAACACCTCCCTGAGCTACAAAGACGCCGGCGTTGATATCGACGCAGGTAACGCCCTGGTTGAACGTATCAAAGGCGTTGCCAAACGCACTGCCCGCCCTGAAGTTATGGGTGGTCTGGGTGGCTTCGGCGCACTGTGCCGTATCCCTCAGGGTTACAAGAATCCGATTCTGGTGACAGGCACCGACGGTGTAGGCACCAAGCTGGCGCTGGCGAAAGACCTGAACAAGCACGACACCATCGGTATTGACCTGGTAGCCATGTGTGTAAATGACCTGGTAGTTGCAGGTGCAGAACCACTGCAGTTCCTGGACTATTACGCCACTGGCAGCCTGAATGTAGATATGGCAGCAGATGTTGTTGCAGGTATCGGTACCGGCTGTGAGCTGGCAGGTGCAGCCCTGGTCGGCGGCGAGACGGCTGAAATGCCGGGCATGTACGATGGTGACGAATACGACCTGGCAGGCTTCTGTGTAGGTATTGTTGAAGAAGACGAAATCATTGACGGTAGCGCGGTTAAAACCGGTGATACCCTGATTGGTCTGGCCTCTTCCGGCCCACACTCCAACGGCTATTCTCTGATTCGCAAAATCATTGAAGTCAAAGGCGCAGACCTGACTCAGGAACTGGACGGCCGCCCACTGGGTGAAGCCCTGCTGGAGCCTACCCGCATCTACGTTAAATCTCTGCTGAAGCTGATCAAAGAGAGCCAGGTTAACGCACTGTCTCACATCACTGGCGGTGGCCTGCTGGAAAACATCCCACGTGTACTACCCGATAACGCCAAAGCCGTTATCGACATCAACTCCTGGCAGATGCCAGCTGTATTTAACTGGCTGCAGGAACAGGGCAATGTTGATGGCCGTGAAATGTACCGCACCTTCAACTGTGGCGTAGGCATGATTATCGCCGTGCCAGCTGACAAAGCTGACGAAGCACTGAAGATGCTGGCTGAATCCGGCGAAGATGCCTGGGTCATCGGCCAGATTGAAGCCGCTGCCGAAGGCGAAGAGCAGGTAGAACTGCGCGGTCTGGAAGGCTGAAATCATGGCAAAACAGATTGTCGTACTGATTTCCGGTAGCGGCTCCAATCTGCAGGCTATTATGGATGCGATCAGTGATGGTCGCATTCAAGGCCAGATCAGTGCGGTGATCTCCAACAAGGCTGAGGTATTTGGCCTGGAGCGCGCTGAGAATGCAGACATTGCCACCGAAGTCATTGACCACAAGGCCTTTGAAAGCCGCGAAGCATTCGACACCGAGCTGGCCAGACGCATCGACGACTACCAGCCAGACCTCGTAGTACTGGCCGGTTTTATGCGTATTCTGACGGCTGACTTTGTCCGTCACTACCAAGGCCGCATGCTGAATATCCACCCATCACTGCTGCCGAAATACAAAGGCCTGCACACCCATCAGCGCGCACTGGAAGCAGGTGACAAAGAACACGGTTGCACCGTTCATTTTGTAACCGAAGAGCTCGATGGTGGCCCACTGGCGGTTCAGGGTACAGTCAGCATTGATGCGGATGATGACGCAAGCAGCCTGCAAAACAAAGTTCACAAGGTTGAGCACCAGATCTACCCGCTGGCGGTAGAGTTGTTCTGTGCTGACCGTCTGGTCTGGAGTGAGCAGGGTGTAACACTGGATGGCGTCCCCCTTCCCGCCACCGGTCATCGCCACAGCTGATACCAGCCCATCGCTGTAGTATTGAACAGCCTGCAACCTGGCGACTCGAATCAGCACAACTGATTCATAACGCAAAGTACCGCTACAGAGGCACTACTATAAACAGGGCCGTCTTAGCTAATAACGAAAGTACTGTATAAAGTACCGTTACAAAAATACTGTTGCAGCGCTGATATTACAGAACTGACCCGGCCGCCAGCGCCGGGTTTTCTTTATTCGGAGGTGCCCATGCTGAAGTTCCCACCCCTTTCTGTTGCCATACTGGCACTAGGCTACGCCCTGAGCCAGCCCGCCAGCGCCGGTGAAACACTACAACCCTACACTGCACACTATGCGCTGGACTGGGCATCAGGTGTCAGTTTCAGTGGTGATGCGGTACGTACTCTGCAACAGGATGGCAAGCAATGGCAGTTGAAAACAGAAGCATCAGCGCTGTTTGCCAGCCTGTCCGAAAGCAGCCGTTTTACCCTTAACCCTGCCATTACACCACAGCAATATCGTTTCCAGCGTAAAGTATTTGGTAAGAAACGCCGGGCAGAACTGAACTTTGACTGGCAAAAAAACCAGGTTACGAATAACGTTAATGACCAGCCATGGCAGATGGCAATTTACCCCGGCGTGCTGGACAAGCTCAGTGTACAGCTACAACTGCGGCTGGATCTCAAAGCGGGTAAAACACAGTTTAACTATAAGGTTGCCGATGGCGGCAAACTGAAAGATTACCACTTTGTCGTAGATGGCAAGGAAACCGTTGCAACCCCAGCAGGCACCTTTGACACCGTGCGGGTACTGCGCCAGCGCGGCAATGGCAGCAGTCGTAAAACCTGGATCTGGTTTGCACCCGAGCTAGACCATATGATCGTCAAGATTCGTCAGCTGGAGAAAGAAAACAAAGAATACCGACTGGTACTCAAACAGCTTGAGCGCTGAAGAAAACAGCTTGAGCGCTTAAAAACAGTTTGAGCGCTGAAAACTTACGTATTAATACCTGCCCTTTCAAGCAGCATATCTGAACACCCACGCCCCATAATAAGCCAGCCTCTTTTGGCTGGCTCAAGCAAGCCCGACTACAAACGCAATTTTATCGCAGAGTTCAAGGCAGATAGCAGCACAATCACCGCTCACATCGTATCCTGCCTCAGAGAAACAACATCTGGCACAGCCCATGCTTTAAACACCGGGCAGACTCAGTGACGTAAAACCAACTGCAGCTGCCAACAGCATCCTGTTATCGACAGCATTGATTCGCGAACAAAGGCGTTCGGCACTTCCCTTAACAGGTGGCCTGACGCCTTTTTTTGTGGATCGGATTCTGACTAAGATGAGGCAATCATGAGCAACAGCAGCACCCTTAACCTGTTTTCCTTTACAGGTAAAATGAAGATCCTGCACTTCAGCTGGATCGCTTTTTTTATCACATTCTTCGTCTGGTTTAACCACGCACCGCTGCTAGGTTCTATTGCTGAAAGCCTGGGCCTGACCAGCGCCGAAGTAAAAACCCTGCTGATTCTGAATGTCGCCCTGACCATTCCGGCACGGGTGATCATCGGTATGCTGACCGACAGATTTGGTCCACGGCTGGTCTACGCCACACTGCTTGCGCTGGCCAGCATTCCCTGTTTTGCCTTTGCTCTGTCACAGGACTTTGCTCAGGCCGCCATATCCCGCTTCCTTCTCGGCTTTATTGGTGCGGGCTTTGTGGTAGGTATACGGATGGTCAGTGAATGGTTTCCAGCCAATGAACTGGGCACCGCTGAGGGCATTTACGGCGGCTGGGGCAATTTTGGCTCTGCCGCTGCAGCGATGAGCCTGCCAACCCTGGCGCTGATCTTCGGCGGTGATGATGGCTGGCGCTGGGCAGTCGGTCTGACCGGTATCATCAGCCTGGTGTTCAGTGTGATCTGGTATTTGAATGTCAGTGATACCCCGGTTGGCTCGACCTACTTCAAACCCAAAAAAATCGGTGGGCTGGCGGTCACCAGCAAGGGTGATTTCTGGTTCATGCTGATTATGAAATTACCGATGTATGCCGCACTCGCACTGCTGACCTGGAAACTGTCGCCCAATGGTGTCGCCATTCTTTCCGAGACGGCTGCTACGCTGATCTATATCAGCCTCGGGCTGATTCTGCTCTATGACTGCTTCAGTGCCTACCAGGTCAACAAAGCGATCTTCCTCACTGAAGTACCTCCACAGCAGCGTTATGCGTTTAAACAGGTCGCGGTACTGAACGTACTCTATTTTGCTACGTTTGGTTCCGAGCTGGCGGTGGTTTCCATGTTGCCGCTGTTTTTCGCTGACGTCTTTGAACTGGATATGGTCTATGCCGGACTGCTGGCATCTGCGTATGCCTTTATGAACCTGATGTCACGCCCCGGTGGCGGCTGGATAAGCGACCGCTTTGGTCGCAAACGCACTCTGCTGATTCTGACTGCCGGCCTGGCCGGTGGCTACGCACTGATGTCACTGATTGACAGCAGTTGGCCGCTGGTGCTCGCCGTGATTGTCGCCATGGCTTGTTCATTCTTCGTACAGGCCGGTGAAGGTGCCGTATTTGCGGTCGTACCACTGATCAAGCGTAGTCTGACCGGCCAGATTGCCGGTATGACCGGTGCGTACGGCAATGTCGGTGCAGTGTTCTATCTCACCGTGCTGTCGCTGGTCAGCTATCAGGTATTTTTCACCGTTATCGCCATCACCGCCGTACTGGGTTTCTTCGCCCTGTTACTGCTGGATGAGCCTCAGGGTCATATCGTTGAGGTTAACGAAGACGGTAGCGTAGAGATGATAAAAGTCAGCTGACGTAACAGACAGGGCACAGCGTTCTCGCCATACCCAAGCCTGGATGGCGACCGCTGTGCCCACAAGGTATCACAGAGATGACATCACCCACTCACCCTCGCCAGCACTCACTCCAGCCTGGAGATGCGCAATCTGGCGAAGTCCGCTTTGGCGAAGTCCGCTTTGGCGGTTGCTCTGCTGGCGGCATCAAAGCCCTCAACCAGGACGCTTTTGCCGCTCATCAGCCCACAGGACAGGAGTTACACTTTAAAGGCGCAGCCGCTGTCATTGCCGATGGCGTCAGTAGCTGTACTGATTCCCACATAGCCAGCCAGACCAGCGTAACCAGCTTTATCAACGATTATTTCAGCACCCCGCATAGCTGGAGCGTACGTCAGTCAGTGTCACGGGTGCTGCATAGCCTGAATCGCTGGCTATATCAGCACAACCAGCCCGGCCAGGACGCCATGCTATGTACCTTTGCCAGCGCGATTATCAAATCCGATACCTTGCACTGCTTCCATGTTGGCGATTCCCGCATCTACCTCTGGCAACAAGCTGACCCGACAGCACCTGGCGAGCTGGAGCTGCTCACCCGCGACCACAACCGTACCGAAGGCGGTCGCAATTATCTGTCCCGTGCCCTGGGCGGTGATAACCAGCTGAAAGTGGACTATCTGAGCCGCCAGATACAAGCCGGTGATCGCATTCTGCTAACAAGCGACGGCCTGCATGAATTTATCCCCCATAACCAGCTTTGCCAGCAACTGGCACCAACAGCAGACGACGACCTTGAGCAGTGCGCCCGCGCCCTGGTGCAGCAAGCACTGGATAACGGCAGTAATGATAATGTAACTGCACTGATTATGGCGGTAGAGCGACTGCCCAGGGCCAACCTCAGCGATAGCCAGCAACGCCTGAATCAGCTACCAATTCCACCAGCACTGGAAGCAGGCAACCGTATTGATTATTACGAAGTGCAGGAGGTAATATTCAGCGGTGCTCGCAGTCATCTCTATCGGGTAATAGACCCTGACAGCGGCCGGACTTTTGCCCTGAAAACGCCGTCGCTCAATTTCAGTGAAGACACGCTGTATCTGGACGGCTTTCTGCGTGAAGACTGGGTCGGCCAGCGGATTGAGCACCGCAATGTGATGAAAACCTTTCCACCACTGCGCCCCCGTCGTTTCATGTACTACCTGAGCGAATACATTGAAGGCCAGACTTTGCGCCAGTGGATGCACGACAACCCGCAACCCTCCCTGAGCGAGGTACGAGCACTGTTACGGCAGATTATTCAGGGGCTGCGCGCCTTTCAGCGGGCCGACATGGTGCATCAGGATCTGAAACCGGAAAACATCATACTCACCCACAATGGCGAGGTTAAAATTATTGATTTCGGCACCGTGCTGATTGCTGGCGTGGAAGAGATTACCTCACCGCTGGCGCGCTCCATACCGCAAGGCTCAGTCAACTATATCGCCCCGGAATACCTGGTCGCGCCAGAATACCGCACCGCACCACAAGTCAACTTTCGGGCGGACCTGTTCTCGCTGGCGGTAATCTGCTATGAGATGCTGACGGGAAAACTGCCCTACCGCCCGACCAGCGGCCATAAACCACGGCTGAAACATTATGGTGAGCTGCACTATATTCCCGCTATTCATCATCGGCCTGATCTGCCGCACTGGCTGGAGGGCTGCCTGCGCAAAGCTCTGCAACCAGACCCGGCACTGCGTTATAACGCCTTGTCAGAATTCCAGCAGGATATGGAACATCCCAACCGCCAGCTGGAAGCCAGGATACGCCACCAGCCCCTGCTGCAACGTGACCCACTGAAATTCTGGCAAGCACTCGCCCTGCTACTGCTGCTACTGAATCTGATCCAGCTACTGCGGTAACGACCCGGCTCCCTCCACTCCGGCCCTGCACCACGTCAGCCCATAACACTCCAGATGGCCAGTAAACTGCACCACTACCGTTCAAGCCTGCTGCCAGCCAACACTGGCAGCCTCCCTGAAAAAACCATAACTCACTGAATTTATTGAAAAAACAGTTATCTGGCACAACGCCTGCTTAATACAGGCTGATCTGTAATCGATCTGTACTCCCTTGAACAACGGCGTTCACCCCAGCAGCCTCACTCCGCTGCCCGGTGTGACGCCGTTTTTTTTCGTTTACAGCGCACAGGTCAACACACGCTAAACAATAGCCACAGATGAATAGCAGTAACCCGATGAACAGCGATCTGAAAACCAGACCACAGCTGGTGATTATTGGTAACGGCATGGCCACGAACCGGCTACTGGAGCATCTGCTGAAGCAGGCCCCTGATCACTACCAGATCACCCTGTTTGGTGCCGAGCCCCACCCGGCCTATAACCGTATTATGCTCTCACCCGTACTGGCCAACGAGATAGCCAGCGATGCCATACAACTGCATAACCACCGCTGGTATCGGCTTCAGGGTATCCGCTTTTTCTGTGGTGAAACCGTTGTCCGTATTGATCGCGCTCAGCGCTGCGTCTATAGCCATAGCGGCATCTGCCAACCTTATGATCAGCTGGTGATTGCAACGGGCTCACAGCCCGTCCTGCCCACCTCTGTAGCCCGGAGTTCACTGGACGGTTTTTTCAGTTTTCGCACGCTTAACGACGTTCGCCAGCTGCAACAAGCCACCCATTCGATAAGACATGCTCTGGTGATTGGTGGGGGTTTGCTGGGGCTGGAAGCAGCCCATGGCCTTAATCAGCTGGGTTGTAAAGTCACCGTCCTGCACCGCAGCAACTGGTTACTGAACCGCCAGCTTGACCCAACCGCAGGCCAGCTGCTGGCCGATACCCTGCGTCAACGGGGTATTGAGATTCTGACCGGTGTTGAAGCACACAGCTTTGCGGGCCAGCAGCAGGTCAGTTCAGTACGGCTCAGCAATGGCTGTCATATGCCGGTCGAACTGGTGGTCTCGGCGGTCGGTATTCAACCCGACACTGGGCTGGCCCATGCCGCCGGGCTGGAATGTCAGCGCGGCATTGTAGTCAACAACCAGCTGCTTACCAGCGACACGGCCATCTTTGCGCTGGGCGAGTGCAGCGAGTTCGAGGGCCACACATTCGGCCTGGTCGCTCCAGTGTATGACCAGGCGCAGGTACTGGCAGCCCAGCTGACCGGCAATACTGATGCAGCTTTCCAGCATCGCCCCTTGGCCACCCGGCTGAAAGTGTCCGGTATCGAGCTGTTCTCAGCGGGCGAACACCTGGCAAGCCCTGACCTGCAATGCCAGCAGTTCTATAACCATCTGGACGGTAGTTATCGCAGCCTGCTGTTCCGTGACAATCGACTGGCCGGGGTCGTGCTCTATGGCGATACCCGCGACGGCAACCATTACTTCGAATTAATAGAACAGCAGCACGACATCAGCGCACTACGTCCGTTGCTGATCTTTGGCCAGGGAGTGGCAGCCAACACCGAATCCTCACTTTCCACAGCCACCCCGGCCTGACAGGAGCCGTCCCATGACAACCCAGCGTTCCATCCCCCATAACAACCTGAAACCCAACCTGATCGTGATCGGCAATGGCATGGTCGGCCATCACTTTCTGCAACAGCTGGTTGAGTCCGGCGCAGCCGAACAGTGGCAGGTCACGGTGTTCTGTGAAGAGCCCCGCCCCGCCTATGACCGCGTTCATCTCAGCGCCTGGTTCAACGGCAGCAGTGCGGATGAGCTGGCGATGGGTACACCGGAGCTATACCGGGAATGGGGCATTAGTGTCCGTATTGGCGATAAGGCCGTTGCCATCGACCGCGACCAGCAGCAGGTCACTGCTACCCGTGGCGAACAGCTCCCCTATGACCGGCTGGTACTGGCCACCGGTTCTTACCCTTTTGTACCGCCGATGCCCGGCCATGACCGCAAACACTGTCTGGTATATCGCACCCTGGATGATCTGGCACAGATTCGCAGCGCCGCCGAAGGTGCCAGCCGGGGCGTAGTGGTGGGCGGTGGCCTACTGGGGCTGGAAGCGGCTAAAGCGCTGCATGATCTGGGACTGGAAACCCATGTAGTGGAATTTGCGCCACGGCTGATGGCGGTACAGCTGGATGAAGATGGCGGCGAGCTGCTACGCCGCAAGATCAGCGAGCTGGGTGTTCAGGTACATACCGGCAAGGCCACCGAGCTGATCGACGATGGTGAACAGCATCTGCACCGGATGAACTTCGCTGATGGTGAAAGCCTGGAAACCGATCTGATCCTGTTCTCCGCTGGTATCCGTCCTCAGGATGAGCTGGCCAGAACCAGCGGACTGGAGGTGGGTGAACGCGGCGGTATTGTCATCGACAGCCAGTGCCGCACCAGCGATCCGAATATCTATGCCATCGGCGAATGCGCACTCTGGAATGGCCGTATTTTTGGTCTTGTCGCGCCGGGATACAGCATGGCCAAAGTGGCTGCCGCAGAGATTAATGGCGAAGGTGCCGCCTTCACAGGAGCCGACATGAGCACCCGCCTGAAACTGCTGGGGGTGGACGTCGGTTCCATCGGTGATGCGCAGGGCCATACACCGGGCGCACTCAGCTATCGCTACAGCGATGAGGCCGCGCAGACCTATCGCCGTATCGTTGTCAGCGAAGACCGTAAAACCCTGCTCGGCGCGGTTCTGGTAGGTGATAACAGCCTCTACGACACCCTGCTGCAATACGCCCTGAACGGTATTGAGCTGCCCGCCCAGCCGGAAAGCCTGATTCTGCCCCAGAGCGATAGCACTGCCCCACTGCTGGGCCCGGATGCGCTGCCCGCTGAAGCAATTATCTGTTCCTGCCTGAACGTATCCAAAGGACAGATCTGTAATGCCATCGATAACGGCGCGATGACCGTGGCCGATGTTAAAGAGGTCACCCGCGCCGCCAGTGGCTGTGGCGGTTGCGGCGCGCTGCTGAAAAGCGTGGTGGACAACGAACTGGAGAAACGGGGTGTCGAGGTCTGTACCGATCTGTGTGAGCACTTCGCCCATACCCGTGAGGAGCTTTACCATATCGTCCGCATCGAAGGGATTCGCAGCTTCCAGGAGCTGATCAGCAAACATGGTCGAGGGCTGGGTTGTGAGGTGTGTAAGCCAACGGTAGGCTCTATTCTCGCTTCCTGCTGGAACGAACTGATCACCAAAACCGAGCATATTGGCCTACAGGATACCAACGACACTTTTATGGCCAATATGCAGAAAAACGGCACCTACTCGGTGGTACCACGGGTGCCCGGCGGCGAAATCACCCCGGATAAGCTGATTGTAATTGGTCAGGTAGCAAAAAAGTACAACCTCTACACCAAGATCACCGGCGGCCAGCGTGTCGACCTGTTCGGAGCACAACTGCATGAACTGCCCGACATCTGGCAGATGCTGATCGACGCCGGGTTTGAAACCGGCCACGCTTACGGTAAATCGTTACGCACGGTGAAATCCTGTGTCGGCAGCACCTGGTGCCGCTTCGGGGTACAGGATAGCGCCGGTATGGCAGTCGCACTGGAGAACCGCTACAAGGGTCTGCGCGCGCCCCATAAGATCAAATTCGCCGTTTCCGGCTGTACCCGTGAATGTGCCGAAGCCCAGAGCAAAGATATAGGCGTGATTGCCACCGAAAACGGCTGGAACCTCTATGTCTGCGGTAATGGCGGTATGAAACCCCGCCACGCTGACCTGTTCGCCACCGACCTGGATGATGGCAGCCTGGTGCGCTACATCGACCGTATTCTGATGTTCTATATCCGCACCGCCGACCGCTTGCAACGCACCTCGGTCTGGATGGACAACCTGGAAGGCGGCCTGAACTACCTGCGCGATGTAGTGATCAACGACAGCCTGCAACTGGCCGACGAACTGGAAAACCAGATGCAGCAAGTGATCAGCACCTACCAGTGTGAATGGAAAGCCACCCTGGATGACCCGGAAAAACTGAAACGCTTCCGCACCTTCGTTAACGACGACAGCAACGATCCACAGATCATCACCATCCAGCAACGCAGCCAGCCCCGCCCGGCCTGAACCCTGAAACAGAGGAGCCCGAATTATGAATAGCCCGATCAATGCCAGCACCACCCAGTGGACCACACTCTGCCAGCAGAGCGACCTGGTTCCTCACTCTGGCGTAGCCGCCCTGCATAACAGCGAACAGATCGCCCTGTTCTATCTACCGGGTGAAACTGATCAGATTTTTGCGGTCAGCAATTATGATCCGGTGGCCAAAGCCAATGTAATTGCCCGTAGTTTAATGGGGGATATTGAGGGACGTTTAATGATTGCTTCGCCGCTTTATAAGCAAAGGTATGATTTGCAGAGTGGGGAATGTCTGGATGCAGAGGAATTAAGGCTGAAGCGCTGGGAGGTGAGATTGAGGGAGGGAGTTGTGGAGGTTGGAGGTACGTGCTGAGCTGCTTTCCTTCTAGGAGCAGCTACTGCTGCCTCAGCTAAACCATTACTGCTAACAACAGGAGAGTTCATTAGCAACACTCAACCTCAGTGAAGTCGTGATGCATTGGGTCACGAGCACATATCCGACGAAGGCATATTTGCATTATGCGCCATCTTACGTACCATGCGCAGTTCGTGAAGCAAGGATTTAGGCATGAATTTCTCGAGCGAAGACGTATGGGTCGTTGCTGGTGGTTGGATACATGACTGGATGATGCTCACAGCGGGCCTTATTCTAGGCTCGTTCGCAGTTTTCTTCTGGCGGATATGGCACTTTCTTGCGTATATTGAAGTTACACAAGACGAAAGACTTCAGTCAGCCATTAATCGATTACAGGAGAGGAACAAGTCTCCTGTTGAGGAAGATGGTCCATGATCACCTACATTGCTCTAACATTACTAGCTATCGCATATGCGCTGCTCAGGCAGTACGCAGCATTACGCGCGCGCGATAGCCTCATCAGCTACATAGAAGATTTGGCTGACAATGATGCCAACATTGAACTGTGTCGATTTGCAGAAGAGTCCGCCAAAGACAGCATGGACAGGCTTCTTATGGCAAAAATTGCCCTATCAAATATCGGCAAGAAAAAACAGAGGGTGCAGGTAAGAGAGGCTCTTTCGTCTCTTTCAGACAAAGACCAACACTGCATAATGGAAATTGTGCAGAAAATGCTTCTTGTCAACTTCAAGCTAGCACCAGGTACTTTCCTGCTTGTTATCTTGCTAAGTATCTTCTTCGCCCTTGCTAGCTATTCACTGTCTCTTATTTTGGCAACAGGCTTCCTTTTAACAGGAAGAAAAAGACGCCTACCTCGTTCACCAATGTCAACAATGAGAGAACGGTTTTACCGCAGAGCTACAGACTTTTCATCAAATCACGCTGGAGCCTAAGGCTACATGGATGTGAATGCATTTTTGAATAGCTGTTTACCCTTGCTGACCGGAGTTAATGTACTTGTAGCGATGGTCATCGTAATAGTAATTTCTATGATCATTCGCTGGTTTTTAGGAATGAGGATGTTTATGGGTATCGTCACATTTCTTGCTCTTATTGGTACCGTACTAAGTCTGATTACCGCCGCAGACTTATTTCTAAAGGTTGCAGTAAATTCGGAAGCAAAAGAATCCTTTGGAATACTAAAAGACGATTACTGGGCACTATTCCTCGGCAGTGCTTGTTATGCTGTTTTAGCCCTGTACTTCATGCTTGGAGCAATGGCTCAGGATATTACATGGGGAACACAAACGAGCTCTGATACCCAAAGCAGCCAGTCAACCACCAAAACATCACGAAGCTCTCCTTGACACCCCCACCCCACCCTCAAGTACACTCCCCAACCTCAAATAACCGATTTCACGCTGGAGGGTGCTCATGATTGTAGTCAACACCTTCCGGGCAGTTAGCTGAAGTCCGTCAACGCTGATTTCGCTGCCCGGTTCCTGAACCGGGGCATCACACGCCCCCACGATTATTTATCGGATGCAGTCGATAACTGCGTCAGGGCTTCCTATGACTACAATTTACCCTCTGTCCCAGCTGGGATGGACCGCTTTTTTTCAGCAACAACTGACTCTCGACGAGTGGACTGAGTCCACACCCGCCCGCGTTATGGCGCAACATCGCTCACGGCTTGAGCTATGCAGCGAACAGGGCCTGTTTCATTTTGAGGTACACCCGGCAGGGCCGCCGTTAACGGTGGACGACTGACTGCTGGCGATCCGTTCAAACGTGAATCGTGAGCAGGCTCGCTCCTACCCAGATCTAATCATGTAGAAGCATGAGCGCTCTGTAACAGAGAAAGAAACATGACCATTCTGATTCGAGAAGAAACAGCGGCGGATTACAGCGCCATTGAAACACTGACCATTGCCGCCTTTGCCGAGATGCCCTATAGCCAGCAGACCGAGCACCATATTATCCGTGCGCTGCGCAGTAGCGATCAGTTGACCTTATCACTGGTGGCAGAGCAGGCAGGCGAGGTGATCGGCCATATTGCGGTCTCCCCGATTATCCTTAGCGATGGCAGCAGCGGCTGGTTCGGTATCGGCCCGCTGGCTGTGAAACCGGAGCATCAACAACAGGGAATTGGCTCAAAGTTGATAGAAGCGGCGATCTCTACACTGACACAGCAACAGGCAGCAGGGCTGGTGCTGGTTGGCGATCCTGCCTATTACAACCGCTTTGGTTTCTACGCCAGCAGCCAACTGCTTTACCCGAATATTCCCGCTGAATATATGCTGGTGCATCCGCTGCAAGGTGAGATACCTGAGGCAACCGTGCAATTCCAACCGGCCTTTCAGACCACTGCCTGATTGATAGATAACAAAGGTGGGCAGATTTCGCCCACCTTTTATAGCCAGCTTATTTAATAGCGAACCGCTTTATAGGTGGCTGTTTTATAGGTGATGGCTTTATAGACAGCTGCGCAATAACGCCTGTAATTCCGGTACACAGGAACCGCAATTGGTACCACAAGCCAGGGTGCCGCCAAGCTGTTCAACAGAGCAAGCACCCGCCGTAATTTCTGCTTCAATGGCGCGTTGGCCAATCTGGAAGCAGCTACAGACAATGGGCCCGGTATCTGCCTGATTACTGCCACAGCCAGCCAGTAATCGGTTCAATTGCTCTGCGGGTATGGTGCTATCGGCAAACAAGCTGTCCAGCCAGCGGGTATCTGGCAATTGTGCAAAGGGTAGTACCAGCAACACCCACTCCAGCTGGCCATTCGCTATAGCTGCCGCCCGATAATGGCCCGCGCTGGGGTCGGCAAATTCAAGTACGGGTCTGCTCAGATGCTGTGCGCACCAGGCACGCCAATCTGTTACCGGCCGGACGCTGGCCAGACGCCAGCTCTGACTATGTTGCAGCGGAATACGGCAATGGTAGTTAATGGGTAGCGCGGGCAGGTTAGCCTGCTCACCCCGGCTTAGCAGTAACGCCTGCCACTGCACTGGTAGTGGTTCCAGTTGCACAGCTGCCTGTTTGGATTCTGGCTGACCAGAAAGAGGGTCAGTAACCGACTCAATCAGGCTGCCCATATTGCCATGGCTGGCAAACTGGCGATTCCAGTGCATGGGTACAAATAGCTCACCGGGACGCTGGCTATCGGTAATTCGCGCACGACCGATATAGACCGTGGCGGTCAGCGCGGGGCTTGATAACTGTACCAGCTGATTTTGTTCAATACCGTAGTCACGAGCATCCTGTGGGTGCAATTCAATAAAGGGTTCAGCACGGTGCTGAAACAATGAATGTGCCAAGCCTGTACGGGTCATGGTATGCCACTGGTCACGTATGCGGCCGGTATTCATCACTAACGGTCGCTGTTGGTCGGGCTGTTGTTGTGGAGGGCGTGGAATGATCGGGATAAACCGGGCGCGACCATTGGCGGTAAAAAAACAACCATCACTGAACATCCGCGCAGTGCCTTGTGGCGCGTCGACCGTTACTGGCCACTGAATCGGTTGTAACTGCTGATAGGCGGCTTCACTTATATCGGCCAGCACGCCTATATCAAAGTCACGCCGTGCGCCCTGTTCATTATTTTCAAAAGCCGACAATGCGGCATGTTCACGGAATATCTGCCAAGGGCTCTGATACGAAAATGCAGCCGCAAAGCCCATACGCCGAGCTACATCACTGATAATCCGCCAGTCATGACGCGCCTCACCACGGGCCGGTAATAGTGCTCGCTGACGGGAGATACACCGTTCAGAGTTGGTCACAGTACCATCTTTTTCGCTCCAGCCGGTTGCTGGCAGACGAATATGGGCCAGCTCGCTGGTATCGGTCTGTGCGACGCAGTCAGACACCACTACCAGCGGGCAGGCCTGTAATGCCCGGCGCACTTGATCACCATCAGGCAGGCTGACCACCGGGTTTGTAGCCATAATCCAGACCGCTTTAATCTCACCACGCTCCATCGCCTGAAACAGTTCGACTGCTTTCAGGCCGTTACGTTGTGCCATATTGGGTGCATTCCAGAAACGCTGTACCCGATCAATACTGGCCGGATGCTCAAAATCCATATGCGCTGCCAGCTGGTTAGCCAGTCCTCCCACTTCTCGCCCACCCATCGCATTTGGCTGGCCAGTAATAGAAAGCGGCCCCATACCCGGTTTACCAATACGCCCGGTGGCCAGGTGACAGTTAATAATGGCATTGCCATTATCTACTCCGCTGCTGGACTGATTTACCCCCTGGGAGTAAAAGGTTACGGTACGCTCTGTTTCAGTAAACCAGCGGTAAAACTGTTGCAGATCAGCTCGCGCAATGTCACACCTGTCAGCCACACGGTCTGGCTCGGCCGCACTACGCTCCGCCTCGGCCAGCGCCTGGGCAAGCCCTTCAGTGTGCTGGTCAATAAAGGGCTGATTCAGCCGTCCTGCGGCAGCGAGATAATGAAGCAAGCCATTAAACAGTAGCGTATCGGTAGCCGGTTTGATCGCCAGATGCAGGTCTGCCAGCTCACAGGTAGCGGTGTGGCGCGGGTCAATTACCACCACTTTCAATGCTGGGGTACGCTGTTTAGCCGCCTGCATACGCTGAAACAGAATCGGGTGATTCCAGGCCGCATTTGAGCCGACCAGCACCAACAGCCGGGCTTGATCAATATCGTCATAGCACAGCGGCACTGTATCACTGCCAAAAGCGCGCTTGTGCGCTACCACCGCCGAAGCCATACACAGCCGCGAGTTGGTGTCTATATTGGCGGTTCCTATAAAGCCTTTGATCAGTTTGTTGGCCACATAGTAATCTTCGGTTAATAACTGACCAGACAAGTAAAACGCCACTGCGTCCGGGCCGTGCTCAGCAATGGTGCGGGTAAAGCCCTGCGCGACCTGTTCCAGCGCATCATCCCAGGCCACAGGCTGGCCATGAAGCTGTGGTGTCAGCAAACGCCCCCGAGTTGTCAGCGTATCGACCAGTGCGCTCCCTTTAACGCAAAGACGCCCCTGATTTGCAGGATGATCCAGGTCTCCTGAAACCCTGATCGGCTGTTCGTATTCAGGCGCTGCTGCCGTTTCTGCTACTTCAGCCACCACGCCACAGCCCACACCACAATATGGACAGGTTGTTTTACACTGCATTGCCCGTTCCCCTCATCAGCTGCTTCCCCCTCATCCCGTACTTTGTCTTACGGGTCGTTATCTGCGTTATGGGATAGCAACTGCAAAGGTTGCGCCAGTCAGTGGAACAGAACTTGCTGCAACAGGCTGTCACCATAGAGGGCATCTGTATGCACACACATTCTTTAAATATTTTGCTGATTGATCACCAGACAAAACGCAAGGTTCAACTGCAACAGGCGCTGGATAAGCTGGGGCACAAGAGTTTTGCAATAACAGACGTGGAGCAGGCAGCAGAAAAAAACCGTTATACAGATGTAAATCTGATTATGCTGGCTACGGATCGCCCTGGCTCTGAAAATATATGCAGGCCAACGCAAGTATCAGGTTTACTGGATTTAACTGTAATTGAGACAATTACAGCGCTGACCCGGCTGAATAAACCGGTACTGTTATTTGATGAGCGGGCCGGAGATTCAACAAGCCTGCAACAGGCAATGCAGGCCGGTGCCAGCAGTTATATTACTGATGGCTTGCCGCTGCCACGGCTGCAAGCCATCATTGAATCTACGCTGGCACATTTTTCACACTACCAGCAACTCCAGGACGAGCTGGAAAGCGTGCGTCACGAATTAAAAAACAGGAAGCTGACAGAACGTGCCAAAGGCCTGCTGATGCAACATCAGCGTTGCAATGAACAGCAGGCCTTTAACGCATTGCGCAAACTGGCGATGGATCGTGGGAAAAAGTTAACCGACATTGCTGCCGAGGTAATCAGCATGTTTGAAGCAGGCAGTTTCAACAACCCGTCAACCACAGCGTAATCACAGCAACGCACTATAAGAACAGCTCCCCGCTATAAGAACAGTTCCCTGCTATAAGAACAAGACAGTACACAGGTTCAGACCTGCTCAATATACAGCTGTATAGTACCGCTACCGTTATTAAACAGTTCTATATTCAGGCTGCAAAAAACAGCCTGAATATAGATATTTTGTTAAAACATATTCAACGGCAGTTTCAGATAACTCTGGCCATTTTTTTCTGGCTCTGGCATGGCTCCCGCCCGCATATTGAACTGCACAGACGGTAGAATCAACTCTGGTAATGAAAGCCGGGCATCACGCTGACGGCGCATTTTTACAAACGCCTGACGGCTGACATCATCACGCAGATGAATATTACCCGCTTTCTGTGCCGCCACTGTCGTTTCATAGGCATACTCATTACGACCCGGCGCTTTATAGTCATGACACATAAATAACCGGGTCTGATCAGGTAGAGCAAGCAGACGCTGTACAGAATCATAAAGCGCAGCAGCATCGCCCCCCGGAAAATCGCAACGGGCAGTACCATAGTCCGGCATAAACAGAGTATCACCGACAAATACCGCATCTTTGATGCGATAACTGATACAGGCTGGCGTATGGCCAGGCGTATGCAACACCTCAATGGACAGGTTACCCAACGGTAAACAATCACTATCATGTAACAGGCAGTCAAACTGACTGCCATCACGCTGAAAACACTCACCCACGTTAAATATTTCCCCAAAGTGGTGCTGCACCTGGGTAATCTCGGCACCGATTGCAATCTGTCCGCCCAGTCTCTGGCGCAGGTAACTGGCCGCTGACAGGTGGTCTGCATGCACATGGGTTTCCAGAATCCACTGCAATGTCAGCGGCCGCTGTTCAATCCATTCGACCATGGCGTCAGCACTGGCCGTTGAGGTACGACTGGCGGCATAATTAAAATCCAGCACCGGGTCAATCACCGCGCACATACCGCTGCTCATATCGGCCACAATATAACTGAAGGTAAAGGTCGTTTCGTCAAAAAATGGTGCAATCTGCATGATTATCTGCCTCCAGGCTTATTCAGTCTCCAACAGCTTCTGTTCGATCTGCTGCGGCAGTACAAACCAGCACAACCTCTGCCCCGCTTCACTCAACTCCAGATCATAACGGCTACAGTCACTGCGTGCTGTTCGCAATTGGTCTTCAGCGTCCTGTAACAGACAGGCATAGTCTGGCTGTACCGTTGCAGGAACCCTATTCACACCCGGTTGACAGTCACTCAGCGCAACCGGCAACGGTTGACTCTGGCCCTGAAAACGCCAGACACCTGCACCAGTATCAAACTGATAGAACGGCAATAATCGCCACCCCTCACTGGCGATCAGCTCAACCGCCTGTACCAGATACTCAAAGGTTGCCTTATCAATAAAGTAGTTGAAGTTCAGGCGCGCCCAGCCCGGGCGCAATACCATTTCACCACTGCGCGTCTGCTTTTCCAGCGCCTGACTGGTAACTCTGTCCAGCCCTAGCAGACTGTGGCCATAAGGCCCGGCACAGGAACAGCCGCCACGCGCCTGAATCCCAAACAGATCATTCAGCAACGCCACTACAAAGCCATAATGCAGGGGCTTGCCTTGATGGTGAATCTGAAACGAGCAGATCGACAGCCGCTCCGCATCTGTTCCACCCAGAATTTCAATAGCAGCATGCTGTGACCAGCGTTCAAGTGCCTGGGTAATAAAACGATGCTCTAGCGCTTCAATCTGTGCTGCACCCACCTGTTGCTGCAACTGAAACACCAATCCAGCCCGCACAGACTCAACAATGGCAGGTGTACCACCCTCTTCACGACGCTCAATATCTTCGATATAGCGGTGGCCTTGCGGCGTTACGTAGCTGACAGTACCGCCACCTGGTACAGCAGGCAGACTGTTACTCACCACGTTTTCATGCACCACCAGCACACCTGGCGTTCCCGGCCCACCAATAAACTTATGCGGCGAAATAAATACAGCATCCTGCCCCTGCGCTTGCAGATCAATCGCAACATAAGGTGCAGCGGCGGCATAATCCCAGAATGACAGCGCGCCATGCTCATGCAGCAACGCAGAGATTGCTGCAACATCAGAACGAATACCCGTGACATTGGAAGCGGCAGAGAAACTGCCAATTTTCAGAGGAGCATCACGATGCACCTTCAATGCAGAAGCTAATGCTTGCTGATCCAGCTGACCGGTTTCATCCAGCGGAATAGTGACCAGAGTGGCAATGCTTTCACGCCAGATCAGTTCATTGGAATGGTGTTCATAAGGGCCAATAAATACGACAGGCCGATCTGCGGGCAGAATATAACGATCAAATGCATAACGGCGATCAAGATCACGCGGCAAGCGCAGATTCAACATCCGAATCAGCCGGTCTATCGCAGCCGTGGCCCCGGAACCTGCAAAAATCACCTTATGTTGATCCGTGCCATTGAGCGAGGCACGGACCTGCTCCCGCGCCTGCTCACGCAGTACTGTACTCTGACGCCCCGTAAACGAGGTTTCCGTATGGGTATTAGCATACCAGGGCAGTACGGCCTGCTGGATAAACTGCTCTATAAACGTGAGTGCCCGCCCGGACGCGGTGTAGTCTGCATACACCAGTGGTTTACGCCCGAAAGGCGTGTCAATCAGCGCACCCTCACCAATGACTGCATTACGAATCTGCTCGATCAGCGACATCTTTACCTCCTGCTCAACACTGACACTTTAGCTGTCGGTACAGCAAATAACCTGCATTGAGTGTAGCGATCTTAGCCAGAAACATTGTTTGCAATTGAGTAGCAGTTAACGAAAATTCAGGATAATAATTCCTTGAACAGCTGATTGGATAGAATATTATTTCTGAATACAGCATATAGAAAGAACAACACATGAAAATTGATCAGATCGACCGTCAGATTCTTACCTTGCTACAGCGCGACGCTAACCGTTCTGTGGGTGATATTGCCGAGCAAATATCAATCTCCAAAACAGCCTGCTGGCGCCGCATCCACGCACTAGAGAATAACGGTGTCATTCGTAAGCGAGTCGCCCTGCTGGAGCCAACCACACTCAACCTGCCGCTGGCCGTTTATATCTCTGTACGTACCAATCAACATAACGAAAGCTGGGCCGAAAACTTTCAGCGCATCCTGGCTGATATTCCTGAAGTACTGGAGGTATACCGTATGAGTGGCGATCTGGACTATCTGATAAAGGCGGTAGTCACTGATATGCCTGACTATGACCGGCTGTATAAAAAGCTGATCAAAGCCAATCTATCTGATGTCAGTTCAAGTTTTGTGATGGAACAGATGAAAAGCACCACAGAACTACCACTTGACCATCTACCTTAGAAAAACAAAAAAACCAATATCTGGAAAGCAACAGAGCTGGTAAACAAAATATCCGGTAAACAATAAACATAGCCAGTACTGATTTTACTAACCACAGGCTCTTTATGGCTCCATAACCTGAAAATATTCATTAAACAGCCTTAATATACGATTCAGGCTGTACCATTTACTCCATTCCGGTTGTGCATTCCCCCCCGATGCCCCTATAGTAAAAAGGCGTGCAGTGTCTGCTGATTACTGCGTTAGCCATAAAAAATAATGAATCAAAGGGTTATCTTCGGTTATGCCACAGGTAGAGCAACCGGCTCCACTCTCGGATACCACGGATTATCAGATTGGTCAGGATAATATTCAGCCTTTCGGGTTGGACATCCACAACCTGGTATTCCCGGTATCGGCAGTCTGCGTTATCGTATTCGTCGCTTTGACGTTACTGTTTCAAGAACAGGCCGCCACTTTCTTTAACGAACTCCGCCCCCTTCTGACGACTCAGCTTGACTGGTTCTTCGTTGTCAGCGTCAACTTCTTCATTCTGTTCTGCCTCTTTCTGGCATTCTCAAAGCTCGGCAAGGTGCGTATCGGCGGTAAAGATGCCAAACCAGAATTCAGCTATCCTGGCTGGCTGGCTATGCTGTTCTCCGCAGGTATTGGTATCGGCCTGATGTTCTTTGGCGTACTGGAACCTGTTACCCATATGCTGAATCCGCCGTTAGGCGTCGAAGCGGGTACAGAAGAAGCAGCACGGCTGGGCATTGCCGCTGCCACGTTCCACTGGGGTATGAGCGCCTGGGCTGTATACGCAGTGGTTGGCCTGGCACTGGCCTACTTCAGCTTCAACCATGGTTTACCGCTGACTCTCCGTTCTGCATTTTATCCTTTACTGGGTGATCGTGTCTGGGGGTTCTGGGGGCATCTGATTGATATTCTGGCGGTATTCGCCACCATATTCGGTCTGGCAACATCGCTGGGCTATGGTGCGGAGCAGGTCGCCGCAGGCTTGAATGAGCTGTTCGGCATCAAACCGAGTGACATGGTTAAAATCATTCTGATTGTTGTGATCACACTGGTTGCGCTGGTCTCTGTTGTTGCCGGACTGGATGCCGGTGTAAAACGGCTTAGCGAGATCAACATGGTCATGGCTGTCATGCTATTACTGTTCGTCCTGTTCACCGGCCCAACGCTGGAATTGCTGAGCAAGTTCGTCGTCGGTCTGGGTGATTACCTCAAATACAGCCTGCCATTGTCTAATCCTGTTGGTCGTGAGGACACCGGTTTCTACCATGGCTGGACTACTTTCTACTGGGCCTGGTGGATCGCCTGGTCACCGTTTGTCGGTATGTTTATAGCGCGTATCAGCCGTGGCCGCACTGTACGTGAATTCGTCATCTGCACACTGATTGTACCAACGCTGTTCTGTCTGCTATGGATGACCGTGTTTGGCGGCGCAGCTATTGAACAGATGGCTGCCGGATATGATGGTGTTCGCGATACCGTACAAAACTGGACGCCAGAACTATCTCTATATCGACTGCTGGATCAGCTACCGATGAGCTTTATTGTTTCACTAATCTCGTTAGTACTGATTGTCATCTTCTTTGTGACCTCATCCGATAGCGGCTCACTGGTCATTGATACAATTACCGCAGGTGGCATTCTGAACCCACCCGTGCCACAACGTGTGTTCTGGTGTACTTTCGAGGGCCTTGTTGCCATTGCACTACTGCTAGGAGGGGGGCTAGGCGCTCTACAGGCCGCAACTGTCTCGACCGGCTTCCCATTCTGTATAGTCTTGTTGTTAATGTGCCTGAGCCTCTATAAAGGGCTTAAACACGAACAAATCTGATTGAGTTTCAAGGGCCTGCTTCACAGGAAGCAGGCCCTGCTTAATGGTGCAGCCACTCGGTCAAACTAAACCCTGCCCCATATACACATTTTCCCTCCACGCTCTATTCACCCTGCCAACGTTATCCATACCTGTTAACTTTGGTCGCACATTTGCTTCGCAACAAGATGTTTCAGAACGATACGCACGATAAAAAAAGCCCGACACCAAGTATCAGGCCAAAATCTGACGAGAAGAGTTGATAGAGCTTTTTTACAGCTCCGTTTAATAGCGTAGTTCGTTTTCATGAGAACCGCTCCTCGACAGCAGACAGCACCTTCTTCATTTGCTGGAGCAGTACAGATAAAAAACCACGAGAAACAACATCAAGGAAAACAGGAAGAGTGATAAACGCGAAGGCGTAAGCTACGGAGGAATGTGCAAAACACTAAATGGTTGAAGCACAGAAATGAGTAGATCGCTCTATACAGAAATGGCGTCCCATAGGGGGTTCGAACCCCTGTTACCGCCGTGAAAGGGCGGTGTCCTAGGCCACTAGACGAATGGGACATAATCTGATCAAAAAGAATGGTGGAGCCTAGCGGGATCGAACCGCTGACCTGTTCGCTGCCAGCGAACCGCTCTCCCAGCTGAGCTAAGGCCCCAAAGTGAAGTGAATGGCGTCCCATAGGGGGTTCGAACCCCTGTTACCGCCGTGAAAGGGCGGTGTCCTAGGCCACTAGACGAATGGGACGCTACAAGAACGAAAAAACAGTTTTTGTCCGCTTTTTTGTCCTGTTTTTGTCCGGTTAGCACTTCCTAACCGTACAAACCGTTGAGAATGGTGGAGCCTAGCGGGATCGAACCGCTGACCTCAACACTGCCAGTGTTGCGCTCTCCCAGCTGAGCTAAGGCCCCGTCTCAACGATGGGGCGTATATTACCGGTATGATTTTTTCCGTCAACCCCTGTATTGAAAAAATTTGTTTGCCTTTGTCTCTCAGACAACAGACTCAACGTTTAAGCGTGACCAGTAATAAAAAACCGACAAACGCAATAAACAGACCAACAACCCAACAACTGCGGCCGGTATGTCACACAGCTAACACCTGTATCACATATAGCTTGCTTTACAAGCATAAAAAATCCGGCAGGGAATAACTCCAGGCCGGATCAGTTGCAGGCATTAACAACCCACTTAATTGACATACACGACTGCTATTTCAATCAGCTCGCGGCAGCAGGCTTCTGATACGAAATGGGTGCGTGCTTCGCCGCTTCACCCTCAAAGGTCACAATTTCCCAGGCATCAGTTTGCTCCAGTAGCTTGCGCAGTAGCATATTATTCAGGTGATGGCCTGACTTATCGCCAAAAAACTCACCAATCAGGCTTTTGCCCAACAAATAGAGATCCCCTACCGCATCCAACACCTTGTGCTTGACGAATTCATCGTCATAACGCAAACCATCTTCGTTAAGAATACGATAGTCATCCACCACAATGGCATTATCAAAATTACCACCCAGCACAAGATTCTGGGAGCGCAAATACTCAATATCCCGCATAAAGCCAAAAGTACGCGCACGACTAACTTCCTTTACGAACGAAGTGCTGGAAAAGTCCAGACAAGCTTCAGAGTTACGGCCCTCAAATGCTGGATGATCGAAATCTATTCGAAAACCAACTTTAAAACCGTTAAACGGCCGGAAGGTTGCGGTTTTGTCATCAGCGCTCACAGTAACCTCTTTACAGATCCGGATGAACTGCTTGGGAGCCTCCTGTTCTGCAATACCTGCCGACTGAATCAGAAAAACAAAAGGAGCTGCACTGCCATCCATGATTGGAACTTCTTCGGCACTAAGTTCAACATACGCATTATCAATGCCTAAACCAGCCAAAGCAGACAGAAGGTGCTCAACAGTAGCAACCCTTATTCCTTCTTTTGCCAAGTTAGTTGATAACGTCGTGTCAGAAACATTGTGCGCCCGCGCTTCTATTTCGATTACCGGATCGCAGTCAATACGACGGAACACAATCCCCGTATTCACAGGCGCTGGCTTGAGCGTGAGGTAAACCTTGCTACCGGTATGCAGGCCGATGCCAGTCGCTTTAATACTGTTTTTCAGTGTTCTCTGTCTGATCATTCTTTCCGCCGAAAAAGAGTGAGGCCAAGTCAACGAGCCATACTACCAAAGTAAGCAGCTTGACAGCAACCATTAGACTTTAGCTTAGTAATTCATATCATCCGATGCCGTACTGAAGCAGCAACGGCAGTTTACCTCACTGTCCAGACGGTACGGTCTCAATCAGCCTGACGACGCAGAAAGGTTGGAATGTCGAGATAACTGATCTCGTCTTCACCTTCACGCTTTTCAGGGCGCGCAACTTTTTCCGCCGCAGGCCGTGTCACAGGCTGCTGTTCTGACTGCTGAACAGGAGTGGAGCCCGGCAAATCAAGTAAGGCTTCATCCTGACGACGCCGCAGTACAGTTGGTAGCTCAATGCTGTCGTAACTTACATTCATCATTGGTTCTGGCTCTACCGGCTGCGGTGGTATTTTATTACTGTTGTCCACAACAGTGCGCAGCTCTTCGCGCGGACGATCAAGGCCTGTCGCAACAACAGTCACCCGCAGCTCCTCAGACAACTCAGGGTCAATAACTGTCCCAACAACAATTGTTGCTTCATCAGAAGCGTACTCTTCTACAAGACTACCAACTTCGGAGAATTCGCCCAGGCTAAGATCCAGACCTGCTGTAATATTTACCAGCAAACCCGATGCGCCTTTCAAGTCAATATCTTCCAGCAATGGGCTCTTGATTGCAGCCTCTGCAGCCACCAGTGCACGATCCTCACCTGTGCCAACACCAGTGCCCATCATAGCCATGCCCATCTCAGACATAACTGTACGCACGTCGGCAAAATCGACGTTGATCATACCCGGGCGTACTATCAAATCAGAAATACCCTGAACGGCACCTTTAAGCACATCATTTGCAGTACCAAACGCATTCAACAGACTGGCATTACGCCCCAGTACCTGCATCAATTTTTCATTTGGAATAATGATCAGAGAGTCTACGATTTCACGTAACTGCTTGATACCTTCCAGTGCAATTGTAGTACGCTTACGCCCCTCAAACGGGAACGGCTTGGTCACTACAGCAACGGTCAGAATACCCAGTTCTTTAGCAATTTCCGCAACAATAGGCGCAGCACCTGTACCGGTCCCCCCCCCCATCCCAGCGGTGATAAAGACCATGTCAGCCCCCACCAGCATTTCTGCAATACGCTCACGATCTTCCTGAGCAGCCTGACGCCCAACCTCCGGGTTAGCACCAGCTCCCAGACCTTTCGTCATTTCCGCACCAATCTGCAACACCGTACGTGTCTGCATTTTTTCCAGCGCCTGGGCATCAGTATTGGCACAGATAAACTCCACACCTTCCACATCGCTGGCAACCATATGGTCGACCGCGTTGCCCCCACCGCCGCCGACACCTACTACCTTGATTACTGCGTTCTGCGCAACGCTGTTAGCCAGTTCAAACATTTGCCACACTCCTCCGCCTGCATCCGCCCGGCCCTCTGTATTTGTCGGATGCTCGGTGATAATCGTCTCTTTCGGTGCCCCATGGACCCGTTAGTAATTCCCCTGGAACCAGGAACGCATGCGGTCAAACAGCCCCTGCGGTGGTTCCTGCTCAATAACCGGTGGTTCATCCTGCACCGCGGATGTCGATTCTGAACGTGCCATATTCTGGCGAGCGTATAGCAACAGCCCCATGCCAGTGGCGTAAATCGGGTTCTGCATAATATCTTCCATACCTCGCACACCGCCTGGCTTAGCAAGCCTTACCGGCATATGGAAAATTTCCTCTGCCAGCTCAACCGCCCCTTCCATTTTGGCAGTGCCCCCCGTCAATACGATGCCTGCTGCCACAAGGTCTTCAAAGCCTGAACGACGCACTTCACCTTGTACCAAGCTAAACAGCTCATCGTAGCGTGGTTCTACCACCTCTGCCAGTGCCTGGCGGGAAAGATCTCTCGGCGGCCGATCACCTACACTTGGTACCTTGATGGTTTCACCACTGCTGGCTAACTGTGCCAACGCGCTGGCATACCGGATTTTAATCTCTTCTGCATGCTGACTTGGGGTACGCAACGCCATGGCAATGTCGTTGGTCACCTGATCACCTGCAATAGGGATTACTCCAGTATGGCGAATAGCACCCGAAGTAAAGATAGCAATATCAGTCGTACCGCCACCGATGTCGACGACACAAACCCCCAGTTCTTTTTCATCTTCGGTCAACACAGAATAGCTGGATGCCAACTGTTCCAGCACAATTGCATCAACATCCAGACCACAACGACGAATGCACTTATCAATATTCTGAATCGAATTGACAGAACCAGTTACCAGATGAACTCTGGCTTCCAGTCGTACACCGGACATCCCCAGAGGTTCACGAATCCCTTCCTGATTATCAATGACATATTCCTGCGGCAGAATATGCAGAATGCGCTGATCTGCCGGGATGGCAACAGCCTGGGCGGCATCAATCACCCTTTCCAGGTCATACTCCATAACCTCCCGGTCACGCACCGCAACGATGCCGTGGGAGTTCATACTGCTGATATGGCTCCCTGCAATCCCCACTGTTACCGAGTGAATCTTGCACCCCGCCATCAGCTCAGCTTCTTCTACTGCACGCTGGATGGAGCTGACTGTGGATTCAATATTGACCACCACACCACGTTTGAGACCACGTGATGGATGGGAGCCAATACCAACCAGCTCTATCTCTCCATCCGGCATGACCTCGCCCACCAGACACACCACCTTAGAGGTGCCGATGTCGAGTGCCACAATCATGTTATTGTCCATTGCCATCGTCTATCTGTTTCTCATTTTGGACTGGCGCAGGCCGCCAGCGCACCGCGATACCGTTACTATAACGTGTATCGACCTGCTCAATTTCTGCTGCTCTTTCCGCTAACTGTGCTGGATATATACTCAAAAAACGGGCCAACCGCTCTTCTTCTGCCTGACGACCAACGATAACCTTGATGCCATTATCAAGTGTCAGCGCCCAGGCTCCACGTGCTTCCAGCCGCAAAGCCGCGATGTTCAAACCAATCTGCCGAAATAGCGGGTTCAGCTCATGATACCTCGCCATGACCCTTGCCGTCTCCCGCGCAGGACCATCCAGCAACGGTAACTGCTGATATTCCGGTTTCAGTGGCGGAAGAAAAACCTCTCCCTGCTGATTTAGCAGCCCCTGTTCACCCCAGCGCGCAACTGGCACCTCTTCCTCGACATGCACACTCAACAGATCAGGCCAGCGTAATGTTATATCTGCGCGTCGCACCCAGGGGTTTTCACGTGTCAGGCTCTGCAGCCTGACGACGTCCAGACTCAGCAGCGTACTATGACTGATCTCATCTGCCAGATCTCGCGCCAGCTGCTGGCGATCCAGATGTCTGGTCTGCCCATCAATCTGTACCTTTCTGACCGGACGATCGAGCGCGCTAACCACCTGTTCCCAGATAACAACCAACACGGCTAAAAATAGCAGCAATGATAACAATACCCAGAATGAACGACGTGAATGTGAAGGTTTCATCGTTTCAGACTGAGGTGGCTCCGCACGTCGCTTCTGATCACGGCGGCCCCGTAACGGTTGTGCAGACGCTACATTCATGCCGTACTCTTGGCCAAAGTGCTCCGTACAATTTCAACGACCAGCTGCTCAAAACAGATCCCCTGCTCACGAGCAGCCATTGGTACCAGGCTATGATCGGTCATACCCGGCGCAGTATTCACTTCCAGCAGCTGAAAGCAACCTTTTTCGTCCTGCATCACATCAACACGGCCCCAGGTTTCACAACCAATTCGTTCAAAGGCATCCAGTACCAACGATCTCAGCTCAGCCTGCTGCGACACATCAAGCCCGTGATCAAACAGGTATCGTGTGCTATCCAGCTGATATTTTGCGCTGTAATCATAAAATTCGTTCGGGGTTTCCAGCCGTATAATCGGCAATGTCTGGCCATTCAGCACTGCCACCGTAAACTCAGCACCGCTCATCCAGCTTTCTGCCAGTACATAACGGTCAAAACGATGAGCCTGATCTACCGCCGCTGCCAGCTCTTCAATACTACTAACACGTGCCATACCGATGCTGGAACCTTCATGCACCGGCTTGACCATCATCGGGAAACCAAGCTGCCGCGCCACTACCGACAGGTCGGTATCTTCATTAATCATCGCCCAGGCAGGTGTTGGCAAACCTGCGCCCTGCCATAACTGTTTCGTGCGTAGCTTATCCATACCCAGAGCAGAAGCAGCGACTCGACTACCGGTATAAGGAATATTCAGTGTTTCCAGTACACCCTGTAATGTGCCATCTTCACCACCTCGACCGTGCAATGCCAGAAAAGCCCGATCACAACGTGCTTCAAGTAATTGTTGTACGGGCTGCGCACTATTATCAGGGCCACACAAATCCAATCCGAACGCATCAACACCTGCACGTTGCAATCCGGCCAGAATTTCCTTTCCACTATTCAGTGAAACATCCCGTTCGGCAGAATTGCCCCCGTAAATTACTGCAACACGTCCCAGTGCTGCAGCTTCTTCAGATGAAACCTGGTAACTCATCAGCGCTCCTCTCTGGTGGTCAGACTGGCTGTCTTCAACTTATGTGCCAGAGCTGTAATATCACCAGCTCCCTGAGTCAGTAACAGATCACCTGGCTGTAAAATACCCGGTAACAACTGTGCAACCTGCTCCCTGTCTTCAATAAAAATCGGATCAATACGACCACGCTGCCGGATACTGCGACACAGGCTCCTGCTATCTGCGCCAGCAACAGGTTCCTCTCCAGCAGCATAAACATCCAGCAATAGAAGCACATCCACTTCATCCAGCACCTGAACAAAGTCTTCGTACAGATCACGGGTGCGGGTATAACGATGAGGCTGATATACCATGACCAGACGTCGATCTGGCCAGCCATCACGTACCGCACTGACAACCGCTTTTACTTCGCGAGGGTGATGGCCATAATCATCCACCAGCATGACACTACCACCGTCCACCGGCAGATCGCCTAACACCTGAAAACGACGACCCACCCCTTCGAAACCAGCAAGACCCGCACAGATTGCTTCATCCGCAATCCCTTCATCGGTCGCAACCGCAATCACAGCCAGTGCATTCTGCACATTATGTACACCTGGCATATTCAACGTGATGTCCAGGTCAGCATACCCCTCTGGACGCAACACTCTGAAATGGCTCTGCATACCCTGCTGTCGAATTTCAACTGCACGATAATCTGCTTCTTCATGCAGGCCATAGGTTAATACTGGGCGACCGACCTCCGGCATGACTTCACATACCACCGGGTCATCAATACAAAGTACCGCCAGGCCATAAAACGGCAGGTTATGCAGAAAGTCGATAAAAGTCTTGCGCAGTACAGAGAAGTCACCGCCATAGGTATCCATATGATCAGCATCAATATTGGTGACAACAGAAACCATTGGTTGCAGATGCAGAAAAGAAGCATCACTTTCATCCGCTTCAGCTACCAGATAACGAGAGCCGCCGAGCTGCGCATTGGTGCCCGCGCTGTTCAGGCGGCCGCCAATAACAAAGGTCGGATCTTTCTCTCCTCTGGCAAACACTGACGCCATCAGACTGGTTGTTGTCGTTTTACCATGGGTGCCAGCAATAGCGATCCCATGGCGGTAACGCATCAACTCAGCCAGCATCTCGGCCCGGCGTACGACAGGCACACGCCGCTCACGTGCAGCGCGGATCTCCGGGTTTTCCTCGTTAATCGCCGTAGACACAACCACGACATCAGCGTTAGCAACGTTGCTTTCAGCATGTCCCATAAACACTGTAACACCGAGCCGTTCCAGTCGTTCGGTTACCAATGACGGACGAATATCAGACCCTGTTACCTCATAGCCCTGATTCAGCAGCACTTCCGCAATACCGCACATCCCAACGCCGCCAATTCCAATAAAGTGGATACCACGAATTCGGCGCATTTCGGGTACATCGTAACGGGTTACATTCATCGTTGCATTGCCTCCTGTACGAGCGCAGCCACAGTATCACCCGCATCTGGCCGAGCCAGCTTTCTTGCCTTGACTGCCATATCCAGCAGTTGTTCACGTTGATTGTACTGACATAAGAGTTCAACCAGCTTTTCGACTGTCAACACATTCTGCTGCACACATACCGCAGCACCAGTGGCTGTCAGGTAACCTGCATTTGCAGTCTGGTGATCATCTACTGCAAAAGGATATGGCACCAGAATGGATGCCACACCCGCAATAGCCAGTTCGCTGACGGTTAACGCCCCCGCACGGCAGATTACCAGATCTGCCCAGCCATAGGCGTTATCCATCCGTTCAATAAAGGGCTCAACGCGAGCCGTTACCTGGTGCTGATCGTACAACTCACGGGTTACCTCCAGGTGCTGTGCACCAGTCTGATGCCAGACTTCCGGGCGCTGCTCTACCGGCAAATGCGCCAACGCTTCAGGTAAGCGCTCGTTGATTGCTCTGGCACCCAGACTGCCCCCCACCACCAATAAACGTATCGGGCCAGCGCGCCCTGCCATACGCTGTTGTGGCTCAGGCAACTCCAGAATCGGACCACGCACCGGGTTACCTGTAACCTGCGTGTCCAGAGAGCGACGAAAAGCGCCACCAAAAGCCTCAGCCACCGTCATCGCTAATCGGGACAGTACCCGGTTAGTCATACCAGCAAAGGCATTCTGCTCCTGAATAACCAGTGGGCGACGCTGTAACCAGGCCGCCAGCCCTCCAGGCCCTGACGCAAACCCCCCCATACCCAGCACGGCATCAGGCTGCACCCGGTTCAACACTGTAACAGCCTGACGCAATGCTTTAAGCAACCGGAAAGGGGCACCAAGCAGACTCAACCGTCCCTTGCCCCGCAGCCCCTCAACATCAATACAGTGCAACTTTATACCAGCATCCGGCACTACCCGCGCTTCAATTCTGGTTGCTGTTCCCAGCCACTCAACGTTAACGCCTTGCTGTTGCAACAGTTGTGCTGTCGCCAGCGCTGGAAATACATGACCGCCGGTCCCCCCGGCCATAATCAGCACGGTTTTCTGTTCTGCACCCATCTATGCTGTCTATCCTGTCGGTTTATGCGTTGTGCCGGTCTGTTCCGGCCCCGGTACGGCTGCCTGCTGCAGCAGCTTGAGTTCATAATCGATGCGCAAAATCAGCGCCAGCATGGCACAACTGACCAGCAAACTACTGCCACCATAACTGACCAGTGGCAGCGTCAACCCTTTCGTGGGCAAGGCTCCCGCATTCACACCAATATTGATCAGTGCCTGAGCAGCAAAGATAGTGGCAAAGCCATAGACTACATATGCCATAAAAAAGGCTTTCATCTGTTCAGCCAAACGCCCCAGTCGGAACATTCGCACGACCATAACGCCGTATACGATCAGGACGGTGAGCGCACCTAACAGTCCGGTTTCCTCAGCCAAAACGGAGAACACAAAATCGGTATGCGCTTCAGGTAGAAAAGAAAGTTTCTGCACACTGTTCCCCAACCCCATACCTGTCCATTCACCACGCCCGAATGCGATCTGTGCCTGAGACAGCTGATAACCAGCTCCAAATGGGTCCTGCCAGGGATCAAGAAAGTTCTGTAACCGTTTAACGCGGTAAGGCTCAAGACCAATAAAGGTCGCCAACAGGCCAACAACACCGCCAATAACAATAAAAAACTGGCTGGCTTTCATACCACTGAGGAAAATCATTCCCATCACAGCACCCACCAACACCACCAGTGCACCGAAATCGGGTTCCAGATATAGCAGAATGACAAATGCACTAAGCGGTAGAATTGGCTTCATCACTCCAATCCAGCTCGAGCGCACTTCGCCAATACGCCGCACCAGATAACCGCTGATGTAAACAACCATGCAGAATTTAGCAATTTCAGAGGGCTGCAGGTTGATAGGCCCTGCCCGTATCCAGCGCTGACTACCATTCACACTACGCCCGACACCGGGAATAAGAACCAGCAACAACAAAAAGCCAGCCACCAGCACCAGCCAGTGCCCATATCGCTGCCAGAACGAAACCGGCACCCGGTATATAGCAAATGCTCCGATCAGTGCCAGCGCCATAAAGATGCCCTGGCGCAACATAAAATAGGTGGCAGACCCCATTTTCTCCTGCGCTACATCCAGCGAAGCTGATGTAATCATGACAAAGCCAGTCAGCATCAGAAACACGGCGCAACCGAGAATCAGCGGGTCAAACGGCAACACTTTAATTCGATGAGAAGAACGTTGCAGCGCGCGATCACTGAGCCAATCTGGCAGTGTCAATGCCATCAGAGCGCCTCCACTGCCTGCATAAAGACATCGCCGCGATGGCCAAAACTACGAAACATGTCAAAGCTGGCACAAGCAGGCGACAGCAGCACAATATCACCCGGCTTCGCTTGCAGCCTGCTCTGCTGTACGGCCTTTACCATATTTTCAACCTGCAAGGTCGGTGTAGATCGTGACACTGGCGAGGCAGACATTGCCGCTTCAATCAACGGTGCATCACGGCCAATCAGAACCACAGCACGTACATACCGCGCTACAGGTTCCAGCAACGGCGTAAAATCAGCCCCTTTGCCCTCTCCACCTGCAATCAAAACAATGCGGCTATCATCAGCCAGCGTTGGCCCCAACCCGTTCAGAGCTGCAACAGTTGCCCCAACATTGGTACCTTTAGAGTCATTAAACCAGGCAACGCCATTGTGTTCTCTCACCCACTGACAACGATGTTCCAGCCCGGCAAACCGTTGCAATGCTTCCAGCATCGCAGCCACTGGTAAGCCAACAGCTTCACCCAGCGCCAGTGACGCCAGTGCATTGGCTATATTATGTTCACCGCGCAGTTTCATAGCAGAAACGGACAAAAGAGGCTCCAGCCCCTGTGCCAGCATCACTTCACCATTGAGCCGAAGTACACCAAACTGTTTGAGGTCAGGCTTGTTCAGGCCAAACGTGCTGCTGCCAGTACCAGCCGGCAACAACGGTGCTGTCAGTGCATCTTCACGGTTAAAGACCGCATGTTCACAACCACGATAGATACGATGTTTGGTGAAGCGGTAGTCATTCAGATCTTCATAACGGTCCATATGATCCGGGCTGATATTCAACACGGTGGCTACGTTGGCCCGCAGATCATTTGTCGTTTCCAGCTGAAAGCTGGACAACTCCAGCACGTACAAGTCATGTTGACCCTGTGCCAGAAGGTCCAGTACTGGTAACCCCAGATTACCGCCAACACCAACATTAATACCTGCACAGGCGGCCATTTCACCGACCAGGGAAGTGACCGTACTCTTGGCATTCGCCCCGGTAATGGCAATGATTGGCGCACTTACTTCACGACAGAACAGATCAATATCACCACTGAGCTTTACCCCCGCAGCGACAGCCTGAGCAACTGCTGGCGTTGCTTTGGCCACTCCCGGGCTTAGAATCAGCTCATCCGCCTGGCTAAGGAAATCGGCATCCAGTGGGCCACAGCGCACCTCAACATCAAGCCCATCACAAATCTCGCCCAGCTGTTCCAGCCCGGGCGGGTTATCCCGGCTATCAACGACAGCAAAAGGTAAGCCGCGCGCTACCAGATGGCGGGCACAGGAAAGACCCGTCGCCCCCAGTCCAACGATAATACGGCGTTGGTCGCTTGTAATCAGTTCCATCGCGTTATCTACCCTAACGGATTTTCAGAGATGCCAGACCAATCAACACCAGAATCACGGTAATAATCCAGAATCGCACGATAACCCGTGGCTCAGGCCAGCCTTTCAGCTCAAAGTGATGGTGCAGTGGTGCCATACGGAAAATGCGACGGCCTGTCAGTTTGAAAGAAGCAACCTGCAAAATAACAGAGATAGTTTCCGCAACAAAAACACCACCCATGATCACCAGAATCAGCTCCTGGCGTACAATTACGGCAACAACACCCAGCGCTGCGCCCAATGCCAGTGCGCCGACATCTCCCATAAACACCTGAGCCGGATAGGTGTTAAACCAGAGAAAACCGAGCCCTGCACCAACAATTGCACCACAGAAAATAATCAGCTCACCTGCACCGGCAACGTAAGGAATTTTCAGATATTCAGCAAAACTGGCGTGGCCAGAAGCGTAAGCAAACACAGCAAGCGCTGCCGCAACCATCACAGTAGGCATAATCGCCAAGCCATCCAGGCCATCGGTCAAATTCACGGCATTGGAGCTACCAACAATCACGAAATAAGTGAAGATAATAAAAAAACCACCCATCGGGATCGCCAAGTCTTTAATAAAAGGCACCAGCAGCTCGGTTTCAACCGGACTTTGCGCGGTGAAATAGAGCAGAACTGCAGCACCAAAACCACCCACAGACTGCCACAGGTATTTCCAGCGCGCTGGCAAGCCACGAGAGCTTTTCTCAACGACCTTGCGATAGTCATCTACCCAGCCCACCGCGCCAAAAATCAATGTAACCAGCAGTACAATCCAGATAAAGCGATTGCTCAGGTCTGACCACAACAATGTACTGATGCCAATTGCCAGAATGATCAGCGCGCCACCCATGGTTGGCGTACCCGATTTACTGAGATGGCTTTCCGGGCCGTCATCACGCACTGCCTGGCCAATCTGGCGCTCACGCAGACGGCGAATCAGCATCGGGCCAAACACCAGCGAAATCAGCAATGCGGTCAGGATACCCAGGATGCCGCGCAGCGTAATGTACTGGAATACGGCAAAGCCGCTGTGATATTGCGACAGAAAATCTGCCAATAGTAATAACATGAGTTATCAGACTCCTTCAGTCAGCGCATCAACAACGCGTTCCATTGCCGCACTGCGCGACCCTTTCACAAGTACACGACAATCTGCACTGCATAATGCTCGCAGGTTATCGATCAATTCTTCATGGCTATCAGTCAGTTGTGCCGCAGCGGCATCAGCACCCGCAACAACGGTATTAAAGGCTGCAACGGTATGTGCACTGAGAGGCCCTTTCGCCAGTAGCCGATCAACACCCTGCTGGGCAGCATAGCGCCCCACCTCAGCATGCAGGGTCGCTTCCTCGTCACCCAGTTCACCCATATCACCCAACACCAGAACACGCAGGCCAGGCAGAGCAACCAGTACATCAATTGCTGCCTTTACTGCACAAGGATTAGCGTTGTAGCTATCGTCAATCAGCAGCGCACCATTATACCCCTGGTGTGGACACATCCGACCAGGCACTGGCGTTACCGCTTCCAGACCCCGAGCAACCTGCTGAAGGCTTAACCCACCCGCGGAACAGGCCGCAGCTACAGCTGTCGCATTAGCTACCATGTGACGTCCCATCACCGGCAATGTAAGCTCAGCCTGCTGCTCACCCTGTAACAGAGTGAAGCGATAACAGCCGTTATTCAGTAGTTGCAGGTTGCTGGCCTGAATATCAGCCTGATGATTATCAACCCCAAATGTCAGCCGGTTAAGATCGCTTGTCAGAGCCAGCCAGTAAGCGGCATTTGGGTCATCCAGATTGATAATGGCCCAGTTATCCGCAGCCCTGGTCAGCGTAGAGAATATTTCACCCTTTGCGCGCACTACACCCTGTAGAGAACCAAAGCCTTCCAGATGTGCACCCATGGCATTATTGAGAATGGCAATGTGCGGCTGCGCCAGTGCCGCGGTATAAGCAATTTCGCCTCCGGCGCTGGCCCCCAGCTCAATGACCGCCTGCTGGTGCTGATCGTTGAGTGATAACAGTGTTAAAGGCGCACCAATGTCATTATTAAGATTACCTTTAGTCGCCAGTATCGCAGTGCTCGCCTGTTCAGATACCAACCCGGACGCTTGCGCCAGTACGCATGCCAGCATCTCTTTCACCGTCGTTTTACCACTCGAGCCTGTCACCGCGTAGACAGGCCCGGTGAAACGTTCACGGTTTAGACGGGCAATCTGACCCAGTGCAATACGGGTATCGGATACCTGCCATTGAGGCAAATCGTCATGCTGAAAGTTATCCACCACCGCAGCGACCGCCCCGGCTTCACGGGCCTGCCTGAGAAAACGATGGCCATCAAAATTAGGCCCTCTGAGGGCCAGAAACAGATCACCAGGCCGCAGGGTGCGAGTGTCGGTACACACTCGCAGAAAAGTGGCATCACCTCTCAGCGATGCAGATAACGACTCACCCAGCACCTGCTGTAATGCAGCCAATGTCCATTGACCAATCATGACAGCACCTCTGTGAAGCCATCGTCTTGTAGCTGTAAAGCCTGTCGTGCAACTTCAACATCGGAGAACGGAAAACGTTCACCGCTGATTTCCTGATAGGTCTCATGCCCTTTACCTGCGATCAGCACAATATCACCGACAGCAGCATTACTTATCGCCTGCTGAATCGCCTGCTGGCGGTCCGCTTCCACGAGGCAGGGCTTATCACTGGAAATACCGGTCAATACCATATCAATGATGCTGTGAGGGGCTTCCGAACGTGGGTTATCACTGGTCACTACCAGCTGGTCGGCCAGCGCATCAGCCACAGACCCCATCAAAGCACGCTTGCCATGGTCACGATCTCCACCGCAGCCAAAGACACAGATCAACTTACCCTGGCAGTGATTCTGCAAAGCACTCAGAGCCTGCTGCAACGCATCCGGGGTATGTGCATAATCCACCACCACCATTGGCTGCTCACCACCACCCAGACGCTGCATACGACCGGCAACGGGCTCTACAGCATTCAACCCCTGCTCAATCGCCTCAGCATCCAAATCCAACAGCCCCAGCGCTGCCGCAGACAACATCAGATTGGTCAGATTAAAAGCGCCCACCAGCGGGCTGTTAAGCTGCACAGCCCCCCATGGAGTGCGTAACAAACCACTGATACCCTGCTCATTCAACACCACCTGGTCCGCTCGAATATCGGCGCCGGTTTCACCTGCCGAGACCAGCTGCATTTCACCGCCACTCAGACGGTTAAACAGTGTCTGGCCAAAAGCGTCATCACACCAGATTCCTCCCGCACCAGCACCACACTCGGTAAATAACCGTGCTTTAGCCTCACCATAGGCATCCAGGCTGCCATGGTAGTCCAGATGGTCTCGACTGAGGTTGGTAAACAGCACCACATCAAATTCAACACCGGCGACCCGGTACTGCTCCAGCGCATGACTGGACACTTCCATCACCACCACTTCAGCATCTTCACAGCGCAACTCAGCCAGCAAACGCTGCAAACCGACAGCATCAGCCGTGGTATGGCTGCTTTCACTCAGCTGGCCAATAAACCCGTTACCGACTGTCCCCAGCACAGCGCTGCGATGGCCCAGTGCTTGCAAAGCCTGAGCAATAAAGTGGCAGCAGGATGTTTTGCCGTTCGTGCCTGTGATACCGACAACTCGCATCTGCTTGCTCGGCTTACCATAAAAACGGGATGCAATCACACCCAGCTCAGCGGCCAGCTGGGGTACCGGCAACACGGGTAACGGCCAGCTATCACGCACCGAAGGCGCCTGCGCAGCGAATTCCTCTGCATCCAGTAACGCCGCTGCCGCACCTTGCTGAGCAGCAGCTTCAATATAATCCGCCCCCTGATGGTTCAGACCACTACGCGCCATAAACAGATCACCGGAACCGATTGCACGGCTGTCCTGCTCAACACCGGTAATCTCCAGGGCCGCCAGTACGTGATCATCCGGCAGATTGGGGAGGAGTTCTTTCAGGGTACGAGGCTGACCGTTCATCTGCGTTTATCCACCTGTCTGTATTCTGTCCGATTTCCCTGTTCGCCCGGTCGGGCTGGCAGAACCATCGCTGTTAGTTTTATTACTTGAACCTGCATTTGTGGCCGATGTATCGCCCAGAATCTATTGCTTGCGGCTTGCAGTCTTTTTATCGGACCAGTTATCCGGTGCTACATTAAGCAGACGCAACGCACCCGCCACCGAGCGACTAAACACTGGCGCCGCCACCTCACCACCGTAATATTCCTGTCCTTTCGGATTATCGACCACGACAACGGTTACCAGGTGTGGGTCACTGATTGGCGCAATACCGGCGAACACCGACATATACTGATCATCCAGATAACCACTGCCGCCTACTTTATGGGTAGTACCCGTTTTACCACCCACCCGGTATCCCGGTACTGCGGCCCGGGTACCCGTACCACCGCGCTGGGTAACGGTTTCCATCATTTTCAGTACAGCGTCAGCAACATCCTGCGGCATCACCCGAATCGGGCTCTCTTTCTCAATACCACTGATCATACTGACCTGCGGCAGAACACCATGGTTAGCCAGTGGCAGATAACTTTGCGCCAGCTGTAAAGCCGTAACAGACAAGCCATAGCCGTAGGACATGGTGGCACGCTCCACAACCTGTTTCTCTTTCAGATAAGGCAGCTGGCCTGTGCGCTCACCTGGAAAACCGACACCGGTTTCACGCCCCAGTCCCACGTTGTAGAACATATTACGCATGCTTTCGACATCCAGGCTTAACGCCAGCTTCGAAGTACCCACGTTGCTGGATTTACGGATGATGCCGGTCATATCCAGTACTTTATAGTTACGGTGGTCACGGATGGTACGCCCCTTGATACGCAGGTAACCGGGGGAAACATCAATCTCGCTGTTAACCTTATATTTCCCACTCATCAACGCCGCTGCTACCGTCATCGGCTTCATAGTGGAACCAGGCTCGAGAATATCGGTCAAGGCACGGTTGCGCACCGCAGAAGAAACACGCTGTTTCGGGTCATTCGGGTTATAGGCTGGCTGGTTTACCATCGCCAGAATATCGCCGGTTTTAGCATCCAGCATCACCAACGAGCCACCATCAGCATTATGTGAGGTAACGGCCGCTTTCAGCTCCCGATAGGCCATATATTGCAGACGCAGATCAATAGTCAGTTTCAGTGACTCACCATGCTGGGCTTCGCTGACCGAACGAATATGACGAATGGTGCGACCCAGCCGATCTTTCATTACCTCTTCTTTACCTGGTTCCGCTGCCAGCCATTCTTCATACGCCAGCTCAATACCTTCTGCCCCTTCACCGTCCAGATTGGTAAAGCCCACCAGATGACTGGCAACCTCGGCAGCCGGATAGTAGCGTTTATACTCACGATCAATATGAATACCTTTGATCTTCAGCTGGCGAATCGCTTCTGCGATCTCCGGCGAAACCTGGCGGCGCAGGTAGAGGAAACGACTTTGACGATTGGACAGTTTCTTTTTATAGACAACTGGGTCAAGCGCCAGATAACGGTAGACTCGCTCCATGCCCGGATGGTCAACCTCAGTCTCTTTCGGGTCTGCCCAGATCGTCGCTACCGGCGCACTGACCGCCAGCGGCTCACCACGACGATCAAGAATAAGGCCACGATAAGCTGGCTGCTGAATGACCCGCACAGAGCGCGCATCACCCTGGCTTTGCAAGAATGCCTGTTTCTCAACATTCAACGAAAACATTTTGCCCGCGACGGTTACAGCCACCGCCAGCAGTGCCAACAACACAAACCACAGCCGCCAGCTACGGGTTGCCTTGATGTCGACATCCGCCATATCTGCTGCGTTCTGCTGCGTCTGAGATTGATCAGTTGCCACGTTGTACCATCTCTATCTGTTCTGGAGCAGGTGCCTGCATTTCCAGCTTTTCACGCGCTGTACGCTCTATGCGCGCCGTTGCTGCCCATGCACTTTGCTCCAGCAATAACTGCCCCCATTCAGCTTGCAGATCATCATGCTGCTGTACCAGCTTCTGATGCTCATCAAACAGCCGGCGGTTTTCATACGCAGAAAAAATAACGGCGACACAAGAGATGATAATGGCAACAACCAGCACTGCCATCAGCATCAGTTTCAAGCGAAGCTGCCGTAATGGAATAATTTCAACCGGCTGATAGACCTCAAGCGTCAGATGCTCGGCGGATTGTTGTGCTAGCAACTCAGGGGAAGGGTCTGAGGAAAGAGTGCGCTCTGCCGGAGAGGACGCCGCATCATCTTTACCTGGTGATGGGGTCTGCATATCCGCAATTTCACGATGGCGATCACACCAGCGACCACGCAACCGGGTCGCCCCACCACGCTCAGTCGCTTCAGCTGCGCTGTCATCTGTCACATCAACATCGGATAATGGACGACGCGTTGGTACTGGTAACCCAGCTAACCGGGCACGCACAGCATCAGCCAGCACAGAACCCTGTGCCAGCATACGCTGATACAACTCCACCAGCTGCACTCTCATCAGGCTGTTTTGGTTGCGATACGCATCACCGCGCTACGGGCACGCGGGTTATCGGCCAGCTCAACCTGCCCGGCTTTCACGGCCTTACCTTCCGCTTTCAGGCGCTGGCGCAACATATCCTGTGTCACAGGAATACCCGGTGGCAAGTGATCATCGCCTTTGACGTGTTTACGAATAAAGCGCTTAACAATACGATCTTCCAGCGAGTGGAAACTGATCACCACCAAACGCCCGCCCACGGCCAGCATTTCCAGCGCCTGGTCCAGCACCGCTTCAACATCTTCCAGCTCACGGTTGATATGAATACGAATACCCTGAAAAGCGCGTGTTGCTGGATGCTTGCCTTTTTCCCAGCTTTTATTGGCTTCGCTGACCACATCTGCCAGGTGTTTAGTGGTGGTAAACGGATTTTCTTCACGCTCCATTACGATAGCCCGTGCCATACGACGGCCATGGCGTTCTTCACCATAGGTATAGAGTACATCGGCTATTTCTTTTTCATCCGCATGGGCCAACCATTGCGCAGCGCTTTCACCCGAAGAGGTGTCCATACGCATATCCAGCGGGCCATCATGGGTAAAGCTGAAACCACGCTCCGGGTCATCCAGCTGCGGGGAGGAAACGCCGAGGTCAAGTAGCACACCGTCAACTTTGCCCTGCAAACCACGCGCTTCAACAAATTCCTGCAACTGAGCAAAAGAACCATGCTCAATAGAGAAGCGCGGCTCGTCAGCAAAACGTTCGCCTGCATGGGCGATTGCCTGAGGGTCTTTATCAATTGCCATCAGGCGGCCTGCATCAGACAGCTGCTCCAGCACCAGCGCACTGTGGCCGCCACGTCCGAAGGTACCATCAATGTAGAAACCGTTCGGATTCTGTACCAGTGCCTGCACTGCTTCTTCCAGCAGTACGGTTATATGCTTGAATTGCTGACTCATCCGCCGCCTTGTCTCCGGTAAGCGCATACGACTGATCACTTATAGCGCCAGGCCGGTATGCGTTCGAGCTTTTAAGTAAATGTGGGCTTTTCCAGACAACCTTATACATTCTGGAAACGCTGAAAAATCGGGTTGAATACCGCCAGCGGGAACTGACAGCCAGTCACTACGGCTGCTGGCGTACAGGGGCAAGCCATTAACGCCCCTCAGCTTCAGTCAGTGTCACAGCCTGCCTGATACGACTAACGGGCTGCCAAATTCAATCGTTATGCAGTTTATCAAGTCTTAAACACCCGTTTAACAACCGCAAAATTCCACCGCGACACACTATAGAAATTAACCCCAGGCAATGCAAGGTGCAAAGCTCAGTCACTGAGCATTCACTGACTGAAAACATCAACAGAAACAAGCACTCAGCACCACAACACACATCAGGCTCAGGCTTTTAAAAAGCGTGTGATTCAGCACAAAACCCAGCACCTGACCATCAGTCTGAAATCAGGAGGTTATGGAACCACTGTTCACACGAAGAGAAATTGACAAGCGACAGTAAAGCGAAAGCAAAAAGAAATAAAACGAGAGCGACACCTGGCCGCTTCGAAAGAGACAAACGATAACTAAAGCAACCAGACCAGCATCTGTCACAAACAGCGGGCTGTCATAAACAGGTGGCGGTTATAAACAGGAGGCCATACAAGGTTAAACTCCTGTCATGAAGGCAGGCATTCCAGAATCAACGCAACACCCTTACCGCCACCAATACACATAGTAATAAGCACATAACGCCCCGCAATCCATTCCAGTTCATACAATGCGTTAAGAGTGATGATTGAGCCGGTTGCACCAACTGGATGCCCATGTGCTATTGCAACACCGTTCGGATTCACATTCTCAGCAGCCAGACACAATATTTCAGTAACAGCCAGCGCCGGAGCTGCAAACGTCCCATTCGATTCAACCAGGCCGAGGTCAGCGACGGTCAAACCAGCTCACTCTAACGCCTGCCTGACGGCGGAAATCGGCCCCAGCGCCATCATTAACCTCGGAGACATGACCCGCCGTAACAACGCCACCTTTTTACAGACTGGTCGCAGTAACGCCAGCTGACTGTCACCATTCATCACCAATTGTGCCGCAGAGCCCAGCGATTGCAACGCTGAACCACAGAGCCGGTTAACATTAAACGCCGCACTGCTGTCGGGCATCCCGGTTGCAAGATCAATATTCCGAGCCAGATAAGCATCTGCCGGGCAGGTGTTAATAATGCGTCCGAACACCGCATGACCAACCTTCACGGCTTGCACCCCGCTACGACGCATTGTTTCAACAGCAACAATTTCACCCAGCCCCGCCAGACTATCAATACCCTGATTCCCCGCTTCGGTGACAAAACAGCCACCATTAAACGGGAACAACCCCATCACAAGATTGACCAGAGCGGCCGAATAACTTGACAATAACGGCCAGAATTTATGCTGTGCTGCAGCCGGTATCCAGGCCCGCTATAATCGCCAGCACCACAATAACAACTGCCTGAGCAATCACCTGAGCAACCACTGCCAGGCCGCTTCAATATCGAGATACCGAGGGACAACCATGACCACCAACTCCGCCATAACAAAACAGTGGAACGTCTACCTTTCCGGTGAAATTCACACCGACTGGCGCGAACAGATTGAACAGGGTGCCGCCGCACTGAACCTGCCGGTGACATTCAGCTCCGCCGTGACCGACCACGATGCCAGCGATGCCGCCGGTGACCTGCTGGGTGTACCGGCGGAAAACTACTGGCGCGACTACCAGTCCGCCCGCGTTAACGCCATCCGTATCAAAACGCTGATTGAAAATTGCGATGTCGCCGTGGTGCGCTTTGGCGATAAATACCGCCAGTGGAATGCGGCGTTTGATGCCGGTTTCTGCGCAGCACTGAATACGCCTTACATCACCCTGCATGACGATGCGCTGATCCACCCATTGAAAGAAGTGAATGCGGCGGCGATGGCGCGTGCTCAGAGCCCGGAGCAGGTGGTGCAGTTGTTGAAGTATGTGGTTGAAGGTTAAGACATAACCTGACAGGCCAGCACTATTACCGCGCTGGCCTGATTTCAGAGGAGGTGCAGATGTGGTGACAATCCAGGCTTAACTATCAGAAATCCCCAAGCCTGAAGACATCAGCCCAACTGACACAAACAACATATACCAGTTAACACTCTTCAGGCGGCAGACAGCCATTACCGCAGGGTAAAGCTGTCAGATTTTAAATTGCTGTACTAGTGTATGCAGTTTTTCAGATTCTGATGCCAGTTCATCACTGGAACGGGTTACCTGCTGAGTCGACTCAGCTGACACCTGCGACAAGGCAACAATATTACCAACACTGCGATTGATCTCTTCAGCAACCAGTGATTGCTCGTCCGCTGAACGGGCAATGGTTTCATTCATGCCACGAATCGACGCCACCGCCGACAGAATCGAATCCAGCGAGCTACCTGCTTTGTTCACAACCTCAACCGTGCTTTCCGTCGAATGCAGGCTGGTATTCATTGAGCTGACGGCATCATTCGCTGCATTCTGAAGTTGCTCAATCATCGAATGAATTTCATCTGTACTGTCCTGAGTACGCTTTGCCAGCGTCCGTACTTCGTCAGCCACTACCGCAAAGCCTCGACCCTGCTCGCCAGCACGGGCTGCCTCAATAGCCGCATTCAGTGCCAGCAGGTTGGTCTGGTCTGCGATACCACGAATCACCTCCAGCACCGTACCGATATTTTCACTGCCGGTACGCAAACGCTCAATTTCACTGGCCGTACCATGCACCTGGCCAACCAGGGTGTTGATCGCCAAGATAGCATCTTCCACTTGCCGTTTACCTTTTTGCGCCTGCTCATCCGCTGCATTAGCTCCTTCCGCAGCCTGGCCTGCGTTATCTGCAACATGGCGTACAGTGCCAGACATCTCTCGAATTGCGTTGGCCATCTGGTCAGTTTCATTGGCCTGTTCAGCAATATTCTGGCTACCTTTACTGGTGATAGTTAACAGCCCTTCCGCAGCATTAGATACCGCAAACGACGCACTATTGACCTGAGACATCACCTGATTCATTGTGCCAACAAAACTGTTGAAATAGCGCGTCAGACCGGTGATTTCATCACTGCCTTCCACCGGCAAACGCACTGTCAGATTACCTTCACCACGCCCTTCACTAATGTCCTTCATCGCTTTTACGGTGGAGGTTAGCGGCCTGGTAATACTGCGAATCAAGCTGATACCCACCAGAAATAATATCGCCATCAATACAGTCGCAAAGACAATCACAGAGACAGCGTGATCCCAGAACAGTGTCTCAATATCATCAATATATACCCCTGTACCAACGGCCCAGCCCCAGGTTGAATAGGTTTTGGTATAGGAAATTTTAGGTATAGGTTTATCACTGCCTGGACGGTTCCAGTGATAAAACTCTGTCGCTTCACCTTTGCTCTGCAACTGCCTGGCGATACTGGCCGCAAACCGATGTCCATTTACATCTTTAATGGGCTTCATATCATGCCCTTCCAGCTTGGGGGCAATAGGCTGCATCAGCATGATGCCCTGAGGACTTTGAATCCAGAAATAATCGCTGCCATTAAAGCGTATTTCACGTACCAAGTCTCTTGCTTGTTTCTGTGCCTGCTCCAGCGTCATCTCGCCTCTGGTTACCTTCTGGTTCAGTGCGTCCATCATGGTAATGGTAGACTGCACCAGATGGGTCAATTCAGCCTGCTTTAACAGTGTCATGTCTTCACGCGCTTGCTTAAGCGTAAAGAACAGCATCAAAGCCATGCCTAACAAAGCCAGAAACAAGATGAACCAGATACGGTGCCGGATAGGAAAACGTCTATAAATTCTTTCCATGAAAATACTCCCTTGTATATAGGTCTAGCCTGTAGACAGTCTACCCACCCAGCATCCAGATACTCAATCGACTTTTGATTACCAGACTGGAGTATTTTTAATTTATTTATACTAATGTAGGCTGGTTTATTTATTTAGCATCTGAAGACAACCATGAGCAGCATATACCGACACGCCTGAAGTCGATATGCCGTTTCTGATCACAGGGAGAGCCCATACACGTCACAACCGGTCGGTCACATAACAGTAAACAGCAGGTAACCACCTTGTCACACCTCTATGGGCCACCTGATACCAACACATTCTCACGAAGAGACACTATGTCTGCACATATACCTTGCCTTATTTAATTTAAACCTTATTAAACCATGACATATTAACCCCTAGGTAACATTTACTAACCCTGCAAACAATCACAAAGCCTCTTTAACTAATTAACCAATCAAATAATCAAACAATCAAATATTTATATAAACCAAAGCTAAAACAAAAAATAAAACTCTGGAGAAATATAAAAAAGAAAACAAATATAGAACGACAAAATCAACCAAACCGTTTATCTTTAAGCAATATACCCAGACACAGAATCCCGCACCCTTGAACTCTGCACTTCTGCACTTCTGCACTTCTGCACCATAACATTGCTAAACCATACATCTTTGAACCATGTAAAATCAGTAAAAGCCTGTAACACTACAGGGCTACGCCCTCTTAAAAAAACTTACCCCATATCTCCTGCCTGAACAGTCTGTTATATTCATCTTCCATATAGACCGGTCACTCATCCTGCTATCTGACATCTATGTCTAGCCTGTTCACTGGAGTATTGCTGTTGTGCTCAGTTCATTGAAGATCTCAACCCGTATCTACCTGATGGCGCTGCTTTACCTGGTACTGGTTGCCCTGGTGGGCGGCGTAGCCCTGGTGCAGATGAACCGTATCGGCATTGCGCTGATTGATATTGCCGAAGAGGATATGCCAATCAGCCATGCGTTGACCCGCGTAACCGAACACCAGCTGACACAGGCAGTGCTATTTGAACGGGCATTGGGGTATGGCATGGCAACAGAGTTAGGGCATAACCGCCATGCGCAACTGTCTACCCTGTCAGCAGAGTTTAATCAGCTATCAAAGACCATCGGTCATGAGCTGCAAGAAACCAGGCAACAGATTCATACCGCTTTGCAGAACCCCCATAGCAACGAAGCCCGCCAGGCATTCAGCCAACTGCAATCCCGCTTGACACAGATTGAACAGGAACACCAGCAATACACCCGTCAGGCGATGGCCGTGATTCAGCAGATACTTCAAGGCTCTTCACAGGCGATACTACACACCGCAGACCAGCTGATTATACTGGAAGACCGTATCGACCATGCGCTGATCGAAGCTCTGAACCAGGTGCAAACCTTTACTCTGGCCGCTACCCGCAAGGCAGAACATGACGAATTGCAGGCACAACAGACCATTGGCCTGCTGTTTGCCGTGGCACTGATTACTGGCTTATTACTACCGCTGGTGCTGGCTCGCTCCATTACCGGCCCTGTACAAAGCATGCGTAACAGCTTGCAGGAACTGGCCGATGGCGAGGGTGATCTTGGCGTAAGACTGCCTCTGAAAGGCAATAATGAAACCACAGAAGCAGCGGCGGCTTTTAATCAATTAATGGAGCGCCTGAACAGCATGATGGACCGTATCAGTGACACTTCACGCACACTGGTACAGCAGTCACACACCACCACTGAGGTAATGGACACAACCTGCAACCAGATTGAGCAGCAAAAGCAGGAAACCCGACAGGTTGTAGAGGCGGTTGAAAGCATGGCCCATCATATTCACGAAGTCGCGCAATCTACCGAGGAAGCAGCGAACCAGGGCCTGGATGTTATGCAGAGAGTCCATACCGGTATGGAGTCTGCCCAGCAGAGTCAGGGCGTTATTGAGCAATTAAGCGGCAATATGAACCGTGCCGCCAATGAAATTCAGGCGCTGGCTGCAGAGACCAGCCGCATCAGTGAAGTGCTGGAATCTATCACCGGCATTGCTGAACAGACCAACCTGCTGGCATTGAACGCAGCCATTGAAGCTGCACGCGCCGGAGATTCAGGCCGAGGCTTTGCTGTTGTAGCAGATGAGGTGCGCTCACTGTCGAAACATACTCAAAGCTCAACAGAGGACATTCGCCAACTGCTGGATAGCCTGCAAAATGAAACCGGTCGCGCAGTTGCCAGCATGCAGGAAGGCTGCCAACAGGCGCAAACCTGCCTGAACCAGGCACGCAGCACCGCCACCGAACTCTCACAGGCCTGTATATCGGTTGATAGCATGGCTGCGCTGAACACTCAGATTGCGGCGGCTTCAGAAGAACAGGCAGTCACAGCGCAACGCATCAACGACAACCTGCACTCAATCGCTGACTATGCTGATCAGACCAGCCAGAGCGCAGACCAGACATCGGAAGCCAGCCAACAGATGGCAAACGCGCTGGACGGCCTGCATGGCATGGTGAATAAACTGCGCGCCTGAAGAACGCTACCGGGACAGCTCTGCAACGACAGACTGTCCCTTGCAGCACCAATGGATAATCAGCTACACACCACAGCATACCTTGCTGGTATACGGCAACATCACCCCCTCTCCTGCGACCATTATCTACCAGCACAATCACAGACTACGCCTTCCGTTAGCACCATTCAGCCTCTATCGGACAACCACTGCACAGGAATACCCTCAACAGCAGTAAATAGATACAGCCCGTTTATTCACTCACCACAATGACAACGCCTGCTGGCGCCGAGGCATCGCCCGGTGCCTGCATGATTCGAAATATTGAAGAAGTGTCACGTGGACCGCACGGAAATATTCAGAAAAAGATAGCCTGAAAAGTAAATATCTGACGGTCAGCCAGAACTCGATAAAAATCACCATTGGCAGTTTTCTGTCAAATTCTGACCAGTCAGATTCCTTTTCAGCGAATGCTGGCAGGAAATACGAAAGGGAGTTCGCCGATAAGCCGGGTTTTGTCGTGGACAGTCATTCATCTAGGATACACATCACTATGCACCTCCAGCAACCTACCCGGTCCCGGTATGGGCCATACCGTAAGGGACCCTATTTGGTCTTGCTCTGAGTGGGGTTTACCATCGCCACGGAATGTTGCCACCCGCGCGGTGCGCTCTTACCGCACCGTTTCACCCTTACCGGCATCCGAAGATGCTTAGGCGGTTTACTTTCTGTTGCACTTTCCGTCGACTCGCGCCGCCCAGACGTTATCTGGCACCCTGCCCTGTAGAGCCCGGACTTTCCTCCCCTTTACCGAAGTAAAGCAGCGACTGTCTGGCGAACTCCCGGCGCGAATACTACCAACCTTAAAGCAGATGGCAAGTGTTATTACCTCTGCTTTAAGGATTCCGGAACAGAGGCCTTGCTCTTCAATCGCTCTTACGCTCCAACGCCGCCTGATAGAGCTGCTTCTTTTTAACACCAGTGATCTGCGCCGTCAGTGCTGAAGCCTGCTTGACCGACAGCTCCGCCAGCAGAATATCGAGCACTCGCAGGGCTTCATCATCCAGCGCGCTATTATCCACTGCAGGTGCACCTTCCACCATTAATACAAACTCACCACGCTGCTGGTTTGCATCCGCAGCCATCCATTCATGGATATTCTGCAGACTATCACTATGGATGGTCTCAAAGGTTTTGGTCAGCTCACGGGCTACAGCCGCTCGCCGCTCACCGCCAAAAACACCGACCATATCCTCAATAGACGCCAACACCCGGTGCGGTGATTCATAAAACACCAGGGTATGGGGTAACTCAGCACGTTCTGTATAAAACTGACGACGCGATGAGGCTTTATGTGGTGCGAACCCTTCAAATGAAAAACGATCACTGGGCAACCCGGCTGCACAGAGCGCGGTAACAAAAGCAACACAACCAGGCACGGGAACTACACGGAAACCCGCCTCACGTACAGCCCGCACCAGCACAAAACCTGGATCCGAAATAACCGGAGTTCCAGCATCAGAGATCAGAGCAACACTTTCCCCCTGTTGCAGGTACTGTAGAATACGGTCTACCCGCTGACGCTCATTGTGCTCATGCACTGAAATCAATGGGGTACGAATATCAAAGTGTGCCATCAAACGGGCACTGTGACGGGTATCTTCGGCAGCAATCACCTGGACATTTTTCAGGGTATTGATCGCCCGTGGTGTAAAGTCCTGCAGGTTACCGATTGGGGTAGCCACTATATAAAGTGCGCTTTCTGACATGATTATTTCCATCCTCAGCATTGAGGCTAGCGTGTAATTTGATTAAGGCACAAAAGCATTGAGGCACTAGAGTATATGACGATTCGCAAGCACCTGTCTCTGACTGCTACAGCCCTGGCATTGACGCTGGCGGGCTGTACTGGCAACCCACCCAAGCCACCAGCACCGGTTGCAGATCGCACTCCGGCACAAGCAGCAGACCCGATGACCACCATTGAGCAACTGCTGGATCGTGCCGAGAAGGCTGCACCAATCGCATCAGCCCAACTGAAAGCAGATGCCGCACGCCAACTTATAGAGCTGGGACGTCAGCAGGATGCCAGCCGTGTTCTGGCACAAATCAATACTCGACTGCTACCACCTGCGCTGGCATTTGACATTATGCAGCTGCAAGCTCGTGATGCTTTAGATCGCGACGAGCCACAACAGGCACTGGAGTTTCTAAACCAGCCACAGCAAGCACCACTTCCTGATGAGCAGGCATTGGCTTTGAGTGAGTTACGTTTGCAAGCCTATGAACAGAAACAGGACCCCGTTGGCGAAACCCGCGAGCTGATCCACCAGAGCAATCTGGGGGACGGTGCAACAAACGCACAACGCGAACGAATATGGTCTTCCCTCAGTCGCCTGCCTGCACAAACAGTCAGTGAGCTGGCCCGTGATGGCGACAACAGCTATTACGAACAGGGCTGGTTCGAACTGGCAGACAGCCTGCATCGCTCTGGTGATCTGGAGCAGAAAAGCGAGGCAATCAATCGCTGGCGCAGCGAATGGGAAAATCATCCCGCCAGCAGCAGCCCACCATCGGCCCTGGAAGCTTTGCAGCAGCAAAACCGCGATATTCGACATATCGCCCTGTTACTACCCCAGAGTGGCCCGCTAAGCAAGCCTGCACGCGCAATCAGTGAAGGATTTCTGACCGCTTACTACCAGGCACGAAACGAAGGCAAGCAGGTGCCAATGCTAACTCTGTTGGATGCCAGCAAAATCAAAGACCCACTGACTCTGAGCACGCAGATCACCGATCGTAATATAAATATGGTGATCGGCCCACTGGATAAAGACTATGTACAACGCCTGAGTAATAGCGAACCGCTACCCGCTCCGATACTGGCCCTTAACTATGCCGAACAACCCGGCAGTAACCGTATGCTGTTTCAGTTTGGACTGTCTGCTGAAGATGAAGCACGCCAGGTCGCTCAACGCGCCTATACGGACGGCTTACGTCGTGCTGCCGTACTCAGCGCAGATACAGGATGGGGACGCAAAGTATCTGCCGCTTTCAGCGCAGAATTCCGAAAACTGGGCGGCGCAGTCCATGGCAGCGCCTGGTTTACCGAAGGCAGCTATAACACCACCATCAGCCAGCTGATGAACACGGATAAGAGTCAGGCGCGCGCCAAACAGGTACGCAAGCTGATTCGCCAGAACAAGAAAATGGAATTTGAAGAACACCGCCGCCAGGATCTGGATATGGTATTCCTGTCAGCCCTGCCAAATGATGCTCGCCAGATCAACCCCACATTGTCGTTCCACTTTGCCAACGACCTGCCAGTATACGCAACCTCACATGTATACAGCGGACTGGCCAATGCCATGACCGACCAGGACCTGACCGGCATCCGCTTTGTTGGCAGCCCGTGGAATCTCGAAGCACCCTCTACTAACAAGCGCAGCCTGAACAAGCTGCGCAACAATGTTGACAGCCGTTTTGGGCGCCTCTACGCGCTGGGGCTCGATGCCTACCAGCTACACCCGTTTCTGTTACAACTGGCAGCACTACCACAATCCAGTATTGAAGGCGAAACAGGACGGCTTTCTGTAGTTAACCAGAATCAGGTTGTACGCACCCTGGACTGGGCCATCTTCGATCAGGGCACACCGCGATTACTGAAAACTGAAGCTCAGGCTGCACAGCGCTGACAGCTCTGGTACAAACATCCAGATACAAGCGGTACAAACGCCATAAGTACATAAACACGTGGCAACGCTGTAAGCACGTGGCAGCGCTGTAAGTGCGCAGCAATAACATCATTTCTGACATAACCATTGGTGGAGCAACCGTGGATAGACAGCAGATCGGCAAGGATGCCGAGCATCAAGCCGAACATTTTTTATGCCAGCAGGGGCTGAAACCTGTCACCCGCAACTTTCGCAGCTGTTACGGCGAAATTGACCTGATTATGATGGACGGCGATGAACTGGTGTTTATCGAAGTTCGTAAACGTCAGTGGCAACAATATGGTGGTGCTGCCGAATCCGTTGACAGAAGCAAGCGCCAGAAACTGATTCGTACCGCTCAAACCTATCTGTTGCAACTCACTAACGAGCCAGTCTGTCGCTTCGATGTTATTGCTTTTGAAGGAAAAGCGGCGAGCAAGACGCCACTATGGTATAAAGACGCTTTCAGAATCTGACGAGCCGGGCAGATGGAGCTAGAAGAGCGCATAATCAATCATTTCAACACCTCAATGGAGGTGAACGCTGTTACGATCGAGCAATATACTCCGCTGATCGCCCATGCCAGTGAACTGCTACTGCAGACTCTGGTCAGTGAGAATAAAATTATTTGCTGCGGTAATGGCGGTTCAGCGGGGCTCGCTCAGCATTTTTCCGCCCTGCTACTAAACCGTTTTCGCCAGGAACGCCCAGGCCTGCCAGCCATATCGCTCAGCACCGATGGTGGTGTTATCAGTGGTATTTGCGATGACAGTAATTTTGCCGACGCTTACGCCAAGCAGATTCGCGCACTGGGGCAGCCAGGCGATACACTGCTAATCCTTTCTACACACGGCCGCAGCGCCAGCCTGATTCAGGCCATTCAGGCTGCGCACGATCGAGAAATGCTAGTAATAGCACTGACCGGAGCCAATGGCGGGGACATTCCCAGTCTTCTGGGGCCGGATGAGGTCGAAATCTGCGTACCTTCAGAAGATGGCGTATTGATACATCACAGCCACCTGATGCTACTACACACCTTATGTGATCTTATCGACCATCAATTGTTCGGAAGTGAGTACTGAAAGGAGAAGGCCGATGAGCAAGCACCCACTGAAGCATATATTACTTCCTCTGGCCGCCAGCCTGCTATTAAGTGGTTGCGCCAGCGTTATTGATGCCAGTCGCAAAGGCCCGATTCAGGATGATCGCGGCAGCCGTACGATGGGGGCATACATTGATGATGAAGTCATTGAAACCAAGGCCTCTGTTAATCTGGCCAAGGCTTCAGCCGCAACCCAAAACAGCCATATCAGCGTAACCAGTTTTAATGGCATCGTGCTACTGACAGGCCAGGTTCCTCACGAAGAGGCGCGCATGGAAGCACAGAATATTGTCAGCCAGATTCAGGGAGTTCGTCGTGCCCATAACGAACTGACCATATCTGGAAACTCAGCTCCGCTGGCACGCACTAATGACACCTGGGTAACAACCAAAGTCAAAACACTGCTGCTGGCAAACGAAAATATTGATGGCAGCCGCATTAAAGTCGTGACCGAAAACGGCATTGTTTATCTGATGGGGCTGATCAGCCGTGAAGAAGGGAACATTGCGGTGGATATAGTACGCTCGATTAACGGTGTACAGAAGATAATCAAGGTATTCGAATATATCTGACACTTCAGCGAAATATCACCTGAAGTCAATGCCCTCCTTTTGCGGAGGGCTCAACACCACCCTGAAGCAGGCCAGACAACCTCTCCACCCCAGAATCAAATTCAGTAATTTTATTTCACAACTTTTAGTGAAGGCCTACCAGAAGGCCTGACTGGTCGCTCAGATTCAACATCCGCCATATCCACCTCGGCATCACGCACCTCTACTGCTTCCAGCACCGGAGAAGACTCTTCCGGAGTACCCACCTCCCCGACACCTTTAACCGGGGTAAGATACGCTTCAACGCCTGGCTCCATACCAAACCCCATGCCTTCACCATTCTCACTGGCGTAAATTGCCTGTACCGCAATAATCGGCACATAAACATCCATTGGTTGACCAGAAAAGCGCGCATTAAAGCTCAGCGCTTCATTATCAATATGCAGGCCCCGTACTGCTGAAGGGGAAATATTCAACACAATACGACCATCTTTCACAAATTGCTGCGGAACCGTTACATACTCAACTGAGGCATCTACCAGCAGGTAAGGAGTGAGGTCATTATCCAACAGCCATTCATAAAGGGCCCGCAGAATATAAGGTCTACTTGGCGTCATTCAGTTTCTCCTGCCCACAAAAAAGGGATGCCCGGAACAGCCATCCCTTTGTGGTATCAGTTACAGCGTTATTCTATCAGTCGCGCATTTCACGCTCAGCATCTGACAGGCTCGCCTGAAATGCTTCACGCTCAAACAGGCTATGCATATACTTCATCAGTGGCTTGCACTGATCTTCAGGCAGCTCTACACCCAGCGCAGGCAAACGCCAGAGAATAGGAGCCAGACAGCAATCCACCAGCGTGAACTCATCGCTCATGAAGAACGGCTTTTCATTAAAGATAGGTGAAATACTAACCAGGCTATCACGCAGCTCTTTACGGCAACGCTCCACCTCTTCAACAGCTACCTTGCCCAGCTTCGCTTCAGCCAGGGTATCGACCAGCTTGCACCAGTCACGCTCAATGCGGTAAATCAGCTGACGGCTTTCTGCTCGCGCAACCGGGTAGACCGGCAACAGCGGCGGATGCGGGAATCGCTCGTCCAGGTATTCCATCATCACCTTGGACTCAAAGAGCGCCAGCTCCCGATCGAGCAGTGTCGGCAGGTTATTGTAAGGGTTCTGCGCTGCCAGATCTTCTGGCAGATCACCCTCTTTGCAGTCGATGATCTCAACGGCTACACCCTTTTCCGCCAGTACGATACGTACACGGTGGCTGTAATGATCTTCACCATCAGAGTAAAAGGTCATGGAAGACCGCTTGGCCACTACGCCCATCGAACACTCCCCGTTTCACAGGTTTTATAAATAAAAAGATACGCGACCCTTACGAGCCGCGTATCCAGCTAAACGTCACAAGTGTATCACAGTACGCTTAATGAACGTCTTTCCAGTATTCCTTCTTCAATGCAAACGCAACAAAGAAGAACAGGAACAGGAAGATCAGCACCTTGGTACCGATACGCTGAGAGTCCAGCTTGCTCGGCTCACCAATGTAAGCCATGAAGTTAACCAGATCGTACATCGCCTGATCAAACTCAGCCGGCGTCAGCTCACCGGTGTCTTTCAGCACAGTCAGACACTGGCCCATACGCTCATTTGTCAGCGGGTCAATAGTTACTTCACGACCATGCTTGAGCTCCTCCGGGGTACAGCTGTTTACCTGAATGCCCTGCATGTATTCCAGTACGTTAGGCATACCTACGTCCGGGAATACAGCGTTGTTAACACCCCACGGACGGCTCTCGTCCTGGTAGAAACTGCGCAGGTAGGTGTAGATCCAGTCAGGACCACGCAGACGCGCTTCCAGAGTCAGATCAGGTGGTGGCGCACCGAACCAGCTGGCTGCATCTTTCGCGTCCATGGAGATGGTCATCTGCTCACCGATTTTCTGGTCACCCAGAATCAGGTTCTGCTCAACCAGCTCATTTGGCATACCCAGGTCCTGAGCAGCACGCTCATAACGCTGATACTGTGCGGAGTGACAGCCCATGCAGTTGTTAACAAAAGTCTTCATACCACGCTGCAGCGATGGCTGGTTAGTCAGATCAACATCAATGTGATCCAGTGGCACACCGCCACCTGCAGCACCGGCTGTCATCGGCAGCACGGCCATTACACATGCAATAACAAACTTTTTCATCAGTCCTGTCCCTTAGCCTGTAACCCGTTCTGGAACCGGTTTAGTGGTTTCTTTTCTGGTGTAGTAAGGCATCAGCAGGAAGTACGCAAAGTACAGCGCTGTACACACCTGCGCCATGAAAGTACGCATTGGTGTGGAGGATACTACGCCCAGGTAGCCCAGGATTACGAAAGATACTGCGAAAACACCCAGCCATACTTTACTCATCATGCCTTTGTAACGCATGGATTTAACCGGGCTGCGATCCAGCCATGGGAGTACGAACAGGATCGCAATCGCTGCACCCATTACCACTACACCAGGGAACTGGGAACCGGCGATTGGTGGAATCGCACGCAGCATGGCGTAGAACGGTGTGAAGTACCATACCGGTGCAATATGTTCCGGAGTCTTCAGCGGGTTAGCAGGCTCGAAGTTAGGTGCTTCAATCAGGTAGCCGCCACCTTCAGGGAAGAAGAAGATAACCAGACAGAATACAAACAGGAAGACAACCACGCCTACAATGTCTTTCACAGTGTAGTAAGGGTGGAACGGGATACCGTCCAGCGGGATACCGTTTTCGTCTTTCTTATCTTTAATCTCAACGCCGTCAGGGTTGTTGGAACCTACTTCGTGCAGCGCAATGATGTGCAGAACAACCAGTGCCAGCAGCACGATAGGCAGAGCAACAACGTGCAGAGAGAAGAAACGGTTCAGCGTAACGCCAGAGATCAGGTAGTCACCACGGATCCACAGCGCCAGGTCTTCACCTATCACTGGTACCGCAGAGAACAGAGATACGATTACCTGAGCACCCCAGTAAGACATCTGACCCCATGGCAGCAGGTAACCCATGAAGGCTTCAGCCATCAGCGCCAGGTAGATAGTCATACCGAACAGCCACACCAGCTCACGCGGCTTGCGGTAAGAACCATACAGCATGCCACGGAACATGTGCAGGTAAACAACAGCAAAGAATGCAGATGCACCGGTGGAGTGCATATAACGCAACAGCCAGCCATATTCAACATCACGCATGATGTACTCTACAGAAGCAAATGCACCTTCCGCAGACGGGTTGTAGCTCATGGTCAGCCAGATACCGGTCAGGATCTGGTTAACCAGCACCAGCAGCGCCAGGGAACCGAAGAAGTACCAGGCGTTGAAGTTTTTAGGTGCGTAGTATTTCGACAGGTGGTCTTCCCACATTGCCGTTGCAGGGAAGCGATCATCAATCCAGCCCATCAGGCCAGGATTACCTTTATTACGAGTGCCAGCCATTATGCTTTCTCCTGATCAACACCCACGACTACAACATTGTCGCTGTCGTAACGGTGCGGTGGGATTACCAGATTGGTTGGAGCCGGAACGCCGGAGTATACACGGCCAGACAGGTCAAAACGGGAACCGTGACATGGGCAGTAGAAACCACCAACCCAGTCTTCACCCAGATCTTCCGGTGCTACTTCCGGACGGTATGTTGGCGAGCATCCCAGATGCGTACAGATACCAACCATGATTGCTACGTCATCACGCAGAGAACGGTTTGGTGTATGCGGAATGTACTCAGGCTGTTGCGGTACTTCAGAAGAAGGATCCGCCAGACGATCATCCAGTTTGGCCAGATTCTCCAGTGCAGTCGCGTCACGACGGACAATCCACACCGGCTTACCACGCCATTCAACAATCATCTGTTGGCCTGGCTCCAGCTTGCTGATGTCAACCTTTACAGGTGCACCTGCTGCTTTTGCCTTGGCACTGGGGTTCCAGGAAGCTACGAACGGAACAGCTGCTCCCACGGCACCCACCGCACCCACTGCGGAGGTGGCACCGACCAGGAGACGTCGCCGCCCCATATTCACGCCATCATTGCTCATTATCATCTCCCCTCAATCAGCGTCCCCATTTCTGCTTTTAACCGCAGATTCTGGCTGGCTGTTTAAGTAATAAAACCACGGATTCATGGAGTTTTAAAATGGCCCAGATAGTAAAGAAAATGTCCTTTGGTTACAAGGTGAAATACCCCTGCAAGCCCCGTATTTAGGCCAAAGTATTGACTTGATGCAGTGCATAAAAAAACGCCTGAACCCCAAAGGGTACAGGCGTTTTTTGCAAGTGCTCGAAGCGCTGAATTAACGCTTGGAGAACTGAGGACGCTTACGCGCTTTACGCAGGCCGACTTTCTTACGCTCAACTTCACGAGCATCACGAGTAACGTAACCAGCCTTACGCAGCTCTGGGCGCAGAGTCTCGTCGTACTCCATCAGTGCGCGAGTGATACCATGGCGAATCGCACCAGCCTGACCAGTACCGCCACCGCCTTTAACGGTCACGTATACGTCAAATTTTTCCAGGCTGTCAGTCAGCTCCAGTGGCTGACGAACGATCATACGAGCTGTTTCACGACCGAAGAACTCGTCCAGGGCGCGACCATTTACAGTGATAGAACCTGTACCTGCGCGCAGGAATACACGAGCAGTAGAGGTTTTACGACGACCAGTGCCGTAGTACTGAGTAGTAGACATAGTTCAACTTCCCCTTAGATGTTCAGTTCTTTAGGCTGCTGCGCAGTGTGCGGGTGCTCTGCACCAGCGTACACTTTCAGCTTGGACTGCATAGCACGACCCAGTGGGCCTTTAGGCAGCATGCCTTTAACCGCGATCTCAATGATGCGCTCTGGGTAAGTTGCGTTCAGTTTTTCGAAAGAGGTTTCTTTCAGACCACCAACGTAACCTGTGTGACGGTAGTACATTTTATCGGAACGCTTGTTACCCGTTACAGCAACTTTTTCAGCGTTAACAACGACAATGTAGTCACCAGTGTCAACATGTGGCGTGTACTCAGCTTTATGCTTACCGCGCAGACGACGAGCGATTTCAGTAGCCAGACGACCCAGAGTTTTACCTTCTGCATCGACAACAAACCAGTCGCGTTTTACTTCCGCTGGCTTAGCAGTAAATGTTTTCATTGATTTACCTGTTAATTCTTCAGGGCTAGCGCGACACCTTAAAATACAAAAAGACGAAGAACCGACCTGACTTATAATTATTGGTTACCCGAAAATATAACGGATAACGATCAACAACCTCAGCCGGGACAGACTCAACCAGCTGAGGGCGCGCATTATACTCAACCCTTTTCAGGATAGCGAGTCCTGCGCAAAACTTTTTATGATCTATAGCGAACCGTCTTCAAGCACGATGCTCACGCGCCAGATATTCCTGGGACTGCATTTCAAGCAAACGAGATTGTGTACGCTCAATCTCAAACTCTAGCCGCCCTTCAGAATAAATTTCATGGATCGGCTTTTCTGCCGACAGAATCAGCTTAACACCACTATCGTAGAATTCGTCCACCATATTAATAAAGCGACGGGCAGCATCATCATTACTGCGCCCCAGCTGCGGTACATTAGACACCAACACCGCATGGTATATTTTAGCCAGTTCGATATAGTCATTCTGAGAGCGTGGGCCTTCACACAGATCAGAGAAGTCAAACCAGACCACATCTTCACAGCATCGACGGCTCTGAATATCACGGCCATTCACTTCAATCACTTCGCGCTCAACCACTTCTTCCAGATCAGGCGCAAGGCTTTCAAAGCTGGCATTCAGGCTCTGGTCAGCCGTTTCATCCAGCGGGCAGTGGTATAATTCTGCCTGTTCCAATGCCCGTAGACGATAGTCGACACCACCGTCAACATTGATAACCTCGGTATACCTGTTCAGCATATCAATCGCAGGCAGGAAACGACCACGCTGCAAACCATCTTTATAAAGCCCATCAGGCACAATATTAGAAGTGGCTACCAGCGACACACCATTATTAAATAATTGTTCGAGTAAACCTGCCAGAATCATGGCATCGGTAATATCAGAAACAAAGAACTCATCGAAACAGATAATACGTGTTTCCTGAGCGTATTTCTTACCAATTTCCACTAATGGGTTCGGTGTACCGTCCAGCTCTTTTAATTCTTTATGCACCCGCTGCATAAAGCGGTGAAAATGGGTACGCATTTTCTGCTCAAACGGCAGGCTGTCATAAAAAGTATCCATCAGGTAAGTCTTACCACGACCTACTCCACCCCAGAAATACAGGCCGGTAACAGGCTCGACTGGCTCGGGCTTTTTAAAACGCCCGGTCAGACGCCCCATCAGACCTTTAGGTGCTGCAGGCTCCGGGGCCGCTACAAGATCGTCATACAGACGCTGCAAATGTTTGATAGCCATCTCCTGCGAAGGGTCGTAGGAGAAATCGTCACGTTCAAGGTCTTTGCGATACCGTTCTAAAGGCGTCATACCGACTCACATCTTCCGGGGACAAATTTGCCGCGCACTTTACCGAGTGAACCGTTATTTAGCAAATGCGAAAAAAGTCCAAAATGAATCGCAATTCATACGGTATTGCAACTATATCAGCCTGCGGTGACACCTAACATCAGCATGAGCCAGGGCAAAACAAAAGCGGTAAATGCACCGGTTAATCCCATAGCCAGACCACTAAAAGCACCAGCAACCGCACCATACTCAAACGCAAAGGCGGTGCCCATAGCATGAGCACTGACTCCCAGCGTAAAGCCCCGGACAGCAGGATCATTAATCTTCAGCCAGCGGAAGAGCAGCGGAGCAATCAGACACCCCAGGGCACCCGTAATCAATACCAGTCCAGCAGCCAGCGAGCCTGCACCACCAATCTGATCAGCCACACCAATTGCGATGGGTGAAGTCACTGACTTAGGTGCCAATGACAACAGGGTCACGTTGCCAGCACCCAGTGCCCAGGCCACACCGACAGCACTGAGCGCCGCAATCAGGGCACCGGATACACAACCCACCAGCAATGGCAGCAATAGATCACGTACCCGCGCCAGATTGTCATAAAGCGGAATAGCAAGCGCAACAATCGCAGGCCCCATCAGGAACTTGAGAAAAGCAGCACCTTCAATATAAGTGTCGTAACTTACCTGAGAGAGCTTGAGCACCAGAATAATAACTGATAACGAAACCACTACTGGATGCAGCAACGGCGTTCTGCCACAACGCTGATTCAACCAGCCTGCCGCCATATAAACAGCGATAGTCAGCACTAACCAGAGCACGGGTGCGTCAGTCAGAATCAACCAGACAGACGGTGTTTCCATTATTTCACCCTCTCTTCAGGCTTTTTTAATCGCTCCATCAGTAACGCTGTCACCACAAATGTCACCACGGTACTAAGAACAAGCGCCAGCACAATCGCCAACCAGTCACGAGCGATTAATTCAAGGTGCACCATTAAACCAACACCGGAGGGAACCAGCATCAGAGGTAGATATTTCAGCAACCCTTCACCGGCAGTGCGCAAGCCCGTCGCAACCTCCCCTTGCACCATCAAAGCGATTAATAACAGCAACATACCCACAACTGCCCCCGGTACAGGTATATCCAGCGACAATACAAGTATTTCTCCCAGCAACTGACAGAACAGAATGGCCAACAGCCCACCCAGCATTGCAGCACTCTCCTAATCCACCACCAACCGATGATACAGTTTGCCAGACCCCCTGCTGCCACACCATTTAATTTCCTACCGGGACAGAACCCTGCCTCCCTTCATCCATCAAACAGATAGTAATAGCAATAACTGCCAACCACTCCAGCCAGCAAACACCAGAAACAGTACGCCACCCGCCTTATGAATCATCGCCATTGGCAACCGCTGCAACAACACTCTCCCGGCCCAGACACCAGACACTGTCGTAATCAGCAATGCCAGCGTACCTCCAAGCCAGACAGCTGCAGCATCATTAACACCCGCCAGCCCCACCATCGCCAGCTGAGTTTTATCACCCAGTTCAGCCATAAAAATAAGGCCTGCGACCGAAGCAATCAGATAACGCCCAGCCTGCACTGGCGCATCGCCACCCCCGTCTTCATCACTTTCGTTAAAGGCTAGCAACCCAAACACCAGAAACAACGCCGTCACCACGACTAATATCAACCACTGCGGCAACCAGGCTGCCACCGCTGCACCGGCTGTGACGGCAAGCAAATTCAACACCGCAAATGCCAACAAAGCCCCGACTACAACAGGCATAGCACGATAACGCGCAGCTAGCGCCATACAGACCAACTGACTCTTATCTCCAAATTCTGCGCCCAACACCAGCACCAGGCTATTCAGTACATTGGCGGCATCTATCACGACAACCGAACTCCACATCAATATTGATCAGGCCAGGGCTTTTTATACCTATCCACATAGGCCTTTTTTGTAATGAGCGCAGCATACCAGAATGTCTGCTTTCCGCTTCACCTGTATTAATCGGTTTCATCTGTATGAATAAGAGGTTCAGAACTACCACCAGACCAGCCCTCCTCTCGATCGCACACAGATCATTTCAGGCAGAACCAGAAGACGCACCACAAAATTACCCATCCTGCCGAACACAGATCAATCTATCTGTCACGTTGAGGCTCTAAAATAGCGCCGCTTTATAACTAATTTTATGTAACGATCTTTCTCTAATAAAGCGTTTAATAACTCAAGTGCCATCACATGGAGTGATTATGGCCCGTCAGTCTGTATCTCTGATTTTTTCACTATGTATCTCAACACTGGTTTATACCCTGCTGCCCGTCGCGCCAGACATTCAGCTGGGGCTTGGCTTACTATGCCTGATCGGCTTGCTATGGATGACCGAAACCTTTCATATAAGCGTGACAGCGTTGCTGGTACCACTGCTGGCAGTTGTCAGTGGTATTTTTACGGTTCAACAGGCATTCAGTCAGTTTGCCAACCCTGTCATCTTTCTCTTTCTGGGCGGCTTTGCACTGGCTGCGGCAATGCGGGAACAGCAACTTGATCTGATGATCGCCAACAAGGTATTGGGGCTGGCAGGCGGTCGACTGGATCGTGCTGTCTTACTTCTATTTGCGACAACAGCTTTTCTGTCAATGTGGATATCCAATACTGCAACCACGGCCATGATGCTCCCGCTGGCTCTGGGCATGCTGAGTCATATACGTTATCAGGAACAGCCCCGCACTTACTGGTTTGTGCTGATTGGCATTGCCTACAGCGCAAACATCGGTGGCATCGGTACTCTGGTTGGCAGCCCACCTAATGTAATTGCCGCGGCGGCAGCAGGGTTCAGCTTTGCAGACTGGGCCAGCTTTGGCATTCCACTGGTATTCTTGATGCTACCTTTGGCTTTGCTGGTACTGAAATACATCTTCCGCCCAGACCTGACCACAACGCTCACACAACAACCACAAGGGCAAAGCACAGCCTCTATGACTCACCAGCAGTGGCTGACGCTGGGCGTTTTCATACTGACCGTTGCCTTATGGCTATTCAGCAACCCTCTCGCAACAGCCATGGGCATCGACAAGGGGTTTGATTCTCTGGTCGCGCTCAATGCGGTGTTAATGCTCTGCATACTGCGTCTGACCAGCTGGAACGCTATTCAGGGTACTACTGACTGGGGGGTTCTAATGCTGTTTGGCGGTGGCTTGACACTCTCTGCGATGCTCAAAGCAACTGGTACCAGTGTATTTCTGGCCCAGACCATTACCGAGGTGCTGACTGGCGCACCATTATTACTGTTCACACTCGCAGTAACACTGTTTGTCGTGATGCTTACAGAAGTGACAAGTAACACTGCCAGCAGCGCATTGCTGGTACCTGTCTTTGTTTCTATCGCACAAGCGATGCAGCTACCCGCGACGATACTGGCAGCTCTGATTGCAATTGCAGCATCCTGTGCTTTCATGTTGCCCGTCGCTACACCACCCAATGCTATCGTTTTTGGTTCAGGTTACCTGCAACAAAAACAGATGATGCGGGCTGGTGCTGCCACGCACCTGTGCATTGTCACCTTACTCGGCACTGGCACATGGTTGTTGCTACAGAATAGCACCAGCATCCAGCCGTGAAATTTCAGTAACCAGCCCCAACCCGGACTGACGCGCCCCCTCCAACGCCTGAGTAGCAGCATACTCCAACTGCTGAGCGCTCTGTCCGGGGCTCCAGGAAAGCTGTGCCACACAACATCGCAACGAAACAGAAGACGGCGAATCAAGTACGGCCATCTGTGAGTGCAGCTGCTCAGCCAGTCCTTTTGCCTGTATCGCTTGCTCACCCGGCAGCAACAACATAAATCGTTGATTATCCCAGCAACCGACCAGACCAGGCGATGGCACCAGCTGCATTATGCTTCGCGCAACATCAGACTGTATGCGATCAGTTTCGGCACGCCGATGTTTGTGGCTGATCGAGCGGACGCTTTCAACATCAACCATAATCACAGCCAACTCTGACCGAGCCGTTTCAGCCAACCCAACGGCCTGACGAAGCGCACTGGACAATCCTGTGCGATCCGTAACACCTGGATAACGCTCAACGCCTGAAAGGTACAATCGCCCATCAGACCAACGCTGCCATAACATGTATCCAGGCGTAATCAACAACAGCAAAGCACCACTGAACAACCAGCCAACCCCCATACCAGAAGGCATAGCTACTTGCGCTGAAGCAACAGCGGGCAAAAGCAACTGACGCGTACTTGAACGCCAGCGGTTCTGAATATTAATATGTTCACGCTCAGTCAGCGCCATAATCATGCGATCAATAATGACTTGCAGTTCAGGCCTTCCCCGGGCCATTAACAAGCCAAAACCCACAGGCTCACCAGGCAACGATGAAATCACCATTCCTGTCTGCTGTTCCAGCAGTGCCTGCCATTGTTGTAGCCCCTGCGGAGGAAAACCCAGCGTTAACGGGCTACCCATTACGCCATCCAGCTCTCCCGAAGCAACCTGATCAAGCGCAGCAGATAGATCAGAGACCGGAACAAGTCCAATGCCAGGATAACGCTGGCGCAATATAACCGTCCAGGGAGCCCCTTCAAGAAAAGCATAGCGCCCGCTTGAACCACGGGACAATGGCTCTCCTTTACGGCTGACCAGCCATAACCCTGTGCTGAAATAAGGTCGGGAAACTTCCAGACGCAGTGCTTTATCCTCATCAGTAATTTCCATGGGTATCAGGTCACAGCGTCCTTCCAGTAAGGCTTTGCGACTGTGCGCGCGACTGCGGGTATGCACCAGCTGAAAATCCAGCCCCAGATAACGCTCAAACAGCTGTATATAATCAGCGCTGACACCCGTATAACGCAATTCATGATTCAACCCTCCCCATGGAAGGCTTCCCGGGTCAGCGCAATAACGCAGCGTACCGATACTATTCAACCACCCCTGCCCCCAATCACTCAAAGACAGACGGGCTGAATAGGCGCGGCCCTCGGGAGATAACCAGCGATGCTGTAATACTTCAAGGGAAGAACGCTCAACTGATTCAGCTGCCTTAGCCAGAGCCTGCTGAAGCAAGGGGTGATGGGAAACAAGGCGGTGCGCCATAGTTCTCAACTGCGGATCATGTAAAGGCTTGGACAACTGCACACCCGGCATCGCATATTTACTCAAGCCATATTGCAAGACCGGCTGCACATCAACCACGGCATCAAGTTCTTTGGTTGCCAATCGCGTCATACACAACATACTATCGCGACAGGTTAACAGCTGTATGCCAGCAGCCCTTGCAGCAAGCCGGTTACTGTAGTTTAACCCCTGTACAACACCCACTTTCATGCCTGCCAGATCATTCATATCATGCACCTGCTGGTGAGATGCAACCGCAACAGGTAAAGACAGGTAAATATCACCTGCTGCGCGCCCAGGTATGTCTTCAATAATCACATCAGCAGGCAACGTCGGGTCTTGCGTAAACTCGAACTTCACGCCCAGTTGACGCCCCAACAAGCGCAGGTAGTCCACACTGAACCCCTGCATCTGCCCTCGCTCCTGAAAACTCAAGGGCGCCCGAGACCTTATATAAACCTGCAAAACAGGGTGTTCAGCCAGGTAACGTTGTGCGTCTGGAGATAAAGCAACATCAGCAACAGGATAACGCACAAAACCGGGTAGCTGACGCACATCGCTGACCAGCCCGCGACTAAGATACAGCTCTACCTGGGCCTCGACGCGACGTCTGTCAACAACACCCAGTTCAAACATTGAAGGCAACACCAGCTTGCTTAGTTCCTGCGCTTCAAACAGCACTGCTTCTCGACTTTTATCCGGCGCATAATCGCGCGTTATCAATTCCACCAGCTCCGCCTGATGCGCTAACGCATAACGCCACCCTTTTAATGTAGCTCTGACAAAACCAGCAGCCAGTTCAGGTCGCTTTATCAACAACCTTTCACCTGTAAAAAGACTGCCATCCCAGCTACTGATACCAGCACTGACCGCACTAATCACCCGGTAAGGTATCTGCTGACGCTGAAGTTCAAACAGCTCTGTGCCAATTGACCCCACAAAACCATCAATCCGGCCATGCTTATACGCTTCTACCGGATCGTTTTCGCGCAATACCAATGTATCCGTTACGGCGTCTCTGGTAACTTCACTTCTGGCAACCAGCTGCAGTTGATCCAATTCAACGCCTGCGTCCTCCAACACAAAACGCAGCGGGTTCTGTTCCAACCATGCCCGGTCAATCATCAACGGATTATCAACAAGCCCATCCGATAGCTCTATATCCGGTCTTAACGCCAGAACAACGGGAGAACTACGAAAGATACTGGCAAGCATCACAACGGGCTCACCGGTCAAGCGAGCCATTAACAGGCTTATGTCAGCAACACCAAAATCAGCCCGGCCATTAACAACCTCACTAATAGCAGACACTCCAGTCTGGGCAGGAACAATCTCTACTTTCAAGCCTTCATGAGCATAGAACCCTTGCTCAATAGCAGCGTAATAACCCGCAAACTGAAACTGATGCTCACCGGACAGCTGCAAACGTACAGATGTCAAAGCATGTGCATTTAACGCTATGCTGCACCAGCAGATAACCACCATTTGAACCATATATTTCATGACATGACCTACTAGCTGTATTCGGACTATCTGTCAACGACACCTTGCTACGTGGCCCGCCAGAACGCCTGGGTACATGATAACCGCCCACCTGGTTCATGACATCAGGCAACATCCACCTTCATGATTGTGACATCAGAGATTCGCAGAAAAACACACCAATAACCAGGCTGAAGTCACCACAATATGGCTGGATAATCTACGCTATGAGTTGAGTACCGCATAAGCAAAGTAATGTTCACCTGCCCACTACAGATTCGTGGAGATACAGGCATGACCGAATACGCATTATGGATCGTTTCAGGCCTGAGCCTGATCCTTATGATCTGTACCGTTGCACTCTATCGCCAACACCGCCTTTTCAGACATGAACGCCACACACGGATAAAGCTGGAAAGCAAGTTGCGTCACCTTGCAGCACTTGACCCCCTTACTCATTTGCCCAACCGTGCAGCGCTGCTGGAACAGATGCGGGTTTTGCTCAAACTTGCCCATCGACACCACAAAACACCCGCATTGCTGTATATGAATATTAATGATTTCAAAACAATTCATGAGCAACTGGGGCCTGAGCAAGCAAGCCAGCTGCTTGTCGAGGTTGCAGATCGATTACGCGGCATTGTCCGGGAAAGCGATTTGCTAGGCAGACTGGGTAATGATGAATTTTTGCTCGTTGCTGACCACTGCACTGAAGACGGCAGCAGTAACCTGGCAATAAAGGTAATGGCACAATTCAATCGCCCTTTCATGCTTGAACAACAGGCGGTATCCATCAGCGCTAGCCTGGGTATTGCACGCTACACAGATTGCGGGGAAAACGCTGACGAACTGATCAGTAGAGCCTGTGACTCGATGAAACAGATCCGTGACAGCCTGGGCCTGACATCAAAACATTCCATACACCAGAACACTTATTGAACCTGCGTCTGACACTCCATACCCTGCCGGGCGATGTTTTACGTAGAGTTTGGTAAAAATCATCATTACCTGCTTAACCAACAGCCGGTCTCTATATCACAGTCAAACACATGTATAGAAAAAAACCGCTCATATCAACTGGATAGAAAAAAAGTAAAACGGGATAATGACAACTCAACAATGCCGAACACAGCCAGATTAAAGCCGGACCTTTGTGCTATGAAGTTACTGATCGCTCTGTTACTGCTGCCCATTCTTCTACTGCTTGTACTCATCGAGCAACTTCCAGCCTCATCATTTATCCGAGCCTGGTTACCAGAACAGATCAGCATACAGAACATTGAAGGTACGCTTGTTGCCGGACAGCTACGTGATATTCAAATGGACAGCCTCCCCTGGCAGCTTCAGAGCCTCAATTGGCAACTGGCCCCCTTTTCACTTCTGACCCTTACTCCACAAAGTTCAATTACAGCACATAGCTGGAACCATGTTGGCAGTTCCAGTCTACGCAGCGAAGTCACTTATAACCCTGGTGACAAGAATCTGGTTATTTCAGATCTCAACGCCAGACTCCACCTGGCACAACTGGCACAACCGCTGGAACTTCCTTTACAGGGCCTGGTGCAGATCTCTATTCAGCAGATGACGCTGACACCTCATAGCTGCCTTTCATTGACGGGAGATATTGAGCTGACCAGCCTTCACGCTACACACCAGACAGAGCTGAAACCCCTCACACCGCAACTTGGTAAACTCAGCTGCGAAAAGGGACTGCTGATTCTGGACATGCCACTCAACGACCCTCAAATTGGCGGCACATTACGTATAGAAATCAGCCTGCAAGGTGATTATCAGCTTGATGCACATATCACCACATTGCACAGATCATTGAGCCGACGGGTAAGTCAGTTACTTGAACCTGAGCCCGATGGTAGCTACCAGCTTCGTTATCAATCCAGTTTATACTGGTAGCACCTTCTTAATATCGGCAATACGATCTTACTACTGGCAACACAACGCCCTCCGGCACGGCTGCAATACCTGTACCATCAGGTATAACTTGAATTCCCGACAGGCCACACAGATAATCAAACCCTGCCGTGTGACAGATTCGGGCAACACCCGCCGGTTGGGCAGACCGGAATCATGTAAAAGTGACTATCAGAGACACGGCAACCAGAAAAATAACGTATAAGGTACCCACAACCATGAAAAAACTGTTCAAGTCCGTCACGGCTGCAACTGTACTGCTGGCTGCCAGCGTTTCCTTCAGTCAGGCCAGCGCTGCTGGGTCAGCACTGGATGCCATTCAGGAACGTGGCGCAATGCAGGTCTGCTTCGATGCGGGCTATATGCCGTTTGAAATGCGTGCAAAAAACGGTCAGTACATCGGCTTTGATATTGACCTGGCAAAAATGATGTCCAAAGCGATGGGCGTAAAGTTTGAGCCAGTAAACATTGCATGGGATGGCATCATTCCAGCTCTGCTGACTAAAAAATGTGACATCATCATGGGTGGTATGACCATCACAGCTCAGCGTAACCTGAAGGTTAACTTTGCCGACCCTTACGTCGTTATTGGCCAGACAATCCTGCTGCGCAAAGACCTGGAAGGTAAGATCACAAACTACAGACAGCTCAACGATGGTGACTACAAAGTGGCTACCAAGCTGGGCACAACTGGCGAACAGGCCACCAAACGTATGCTGGGCAAAGCCAGCATCACGCTGTTTGAGACCCAGGACGAAGCCGTACTGGACGTAATCAACGGCAAGTCTGACGCCTTCGTATATGACCTGCCATACAACGCACTGCGTGCTTCTCAGGATGCAGCCCGTCTGGGCCATATAGAAAAGCCATTCACCTACGAGCCACTGGGCTGGGCGGTACGTAAGGGCGACCCAGACTTCCTGAACTTCCTGAACAACTACCTGCGCCAGATCAAGGGCGATGGCTCCTACGATCGCGTTTACAACAAGTGGTTCAAATCTGATGCCTGGCTGAAGAAAGTTCAATAAGTCAGCCTCATAATAAGCAGTACATTGATAACTACAGCCTGAATAGCAGGCTGTAGTTTTTTATTTTAAGCACCCGGTCGTTCCGGTGTTCTGTAACCACTGGCTGCTTCCCCCCACCTTGCAATCACCCGGGGTCTATATACCCATGCATGAACCGCAAAAAAAATGGCTATGGCATCTGGTATTTGCCGGCTGCCTGGGCCTGATCGTTTTAAGCACCTGGCTGGTCAGCCAGAAAGTTGACTATCCATGGAACTGGCAACGCATTTCCTCATACATCATTAATACAGACCCAGCAGAGATCACCGCACCCGGTGACGGCACCATAGAGCTGAATGAAAATGGCCAACTGGTACTTAACCTGGATAATGGCGACCCTGCCGTACTGATCTCTGACTATACGACCCTTGAGGTCACAGATGGTGATCTGATATTTGAAGGCGACATACTGGCAACCGTTGAGCAATGGGAATTCGGCACCATTCTCCACGGCCTGTTTATAACCATCGAAATTTCTATATATTCACTGGCAATCGCCCTGGTACTGGGCCTGATTACCGGCCTGATGCGTATCAGCACCAACCCGGCTCTGCGCAACCTGGCCATTGTCTATATAGAAATCATTCGCGGCACACCACTACTGGTTCAACTGTTTATAGCCTATTTTTTCATCGCCACCGTACTTGAGCTGGACAAATTCACCGCAGGCGTTGCAGGCCTGGCAGTCTTTGCCGGTGCCTACATTGCAGAAATTGTCCGCTCCGGAATACAGTCTATTCCAGTTGGCCAGATGGAAGCCGCACGCTCACTGGGTATGAGTTACCCCAAAGCGATGATATACATAATTTTACCGCAGGCATTCAAACGCACTCTGCCACCACTGGCAGGCCAGTTTATCAACCTGATCAAGGATTCTTCGCTGGTCTCGGTGATCGCTGTTGTCGATCTGACAAAAGCTGGCCGCGAAGCCGCAGGCAGCAGTTTTGCGTCACTTGAAATATGGTTTGTTGTCGCCCTGCTCTACCTGCTACTGACAGGCCCGCTGTCCTGGGCTATTCAACGTCTGGAAAAGAGGCTCTCCGCCAGTGACTGATACAGCTGATAACATCATCATTGCCGACAAGGTCGACAAGTACTACAACAACGGCGCCCTCCATGCACTGAAAGCCGTTACAACAAATGTTCATCGCGGCGAAGTCGTTGTCATTGTTGGCCCTTCCGGCTCAGGTAAGTCCACCTTCCTGCGCACACTGAACCAGCTGGAAACCATCCAGAGTGGCACCATCACCATTGATGGCGTAGACATGTATGCCCGTGGTACCAACATCAACAAACTGCGTGAAAATGTTGGCATGGTATTTCAGGGCTTCAATCTGTTTCCACACAAAACAGCACTGGAAAATGTGATGCTAGCGCCACTGAAAGTAGCAAAGCGTAGTCCGGCTGAAGTGCAGGAGCACGCTCGAGAGCTGCTTTATAAAGTAGGTCTGGCTGATCGTATGGAGAATTACCCATCACAGCTATCTGGTGGTCAGATGCAGCGTGTTGCTATTGCTCGCGCACTGGCTATGCGCCCAGATATTATGCTGTTTGACGAACCCACTTCAGCACTGGACCCAGAAATGGTTGGCGAAGTACTGGATGTCATGAAAAGCCTGGCCGCAGAAGGAATGACCATGGTTGTGGTCACTCACGAAATGGGGTTTGCCCGTGAAGTAGCTGATCGGGTACTGTTTATGGAAGAAGGTGCTTTGCTGGTTGACGAAAAACCGGATGCGTTTTTTGATAACCCGGAACACCCGCGCTTGCAGCAGTTCCTGTCTAAAATTCTCTGAGCCACACCCCAGCGAGCCTCTCTGGTATATAGCGAGCCTCTCTGGTATCTAAAGGCACACAAGCCCCGACAGGCGGCCGGGGCATTTATCCGCAGTATCAAAGCAGCGCAATTAATCTCGCCGGGCCGACAGCGTAAGCGAAACAGAGTCAGCAAAGCGCAGAGCATGGGGCTTATCAACACGCACACTCGCACGGGTTACCATGGAGGAATCCATCGCTATTTCCAGCAAATCAGACGTCAACTTTTCCAGTAACCGGAAACGCCCTTCTTCAACGTGGGAGATAATCGCTTTCGTTATCACCTTATAGTTTAGTGCCTGCCCTTCCTCATCTGTATGGCAGGCTTGATCAGCTTGATAGGCAATCTCTACATTGATGATGACATCCTGTTTCTTTTCCAGCTCTTCCGGGTTAAAACCAATGTAGGTTCTCAAACGCAGATCGGTGATATTGATTACTGCTTCTTCAAGTCTCATTCTCTGTATCCTTTTCAGAGTTCATATCTGCCAGCACAGACTTCAAATATACCTGCCCTGTGCGTTGCGCATCAGGATACAACAGTCAGCCCCATGTCGATGTAATTATTTACCTACGACACATGTTACCTACGACACATGCCCTCACCAGCAAAAAGCCAGCAAGAAGCGAAGTTACTTAATAAATATTTACAATCTTAAGTACAGAGCTTGCTGTTAATTTTAATTGTGAAACCTCTCACTGTTAGCCTAACCTTGCTGGCCGAGTGCTAATTTGGTCTAGATTTGTTCAATTTGAGTAAACGACAGGCCTCTGTTACCCCCTGCACAGTACTCGACAGCCCCCACAGTGCCCTCCAATACAACGGACGGTCACTCTTGTATCCAGAAATAACTATAACGAGTAACGCAGATATGAAATTCAGCCATAAGATTGTGCTGGCCGTATCACTGATTCTGGTTCTGGCACTTTCTATCTCAGCCATCAATCAGACAACTCGAGTCAGCACCAGCATGGAAGCGCAGATTGAAGGCAGCTCTGATGAAATTGTCAGCGGCATAGCACAAACCGTCGATGCAACACTACAAGGCTATATCAGCCAGGCCACGCTGGTCACCAATCTGGTTAACCAGGCCACTTCAGATGATGAAGTCGCTCGCCTCATACGCCAGCCAGAACTGGCTCGCCAGTTTTTGTTAATTGGTATCGGTTATGAAAACCAGGGACACGCTGTTATCAGCGATCCCAGCTGGGCGCGCCCCTCTGACTGGGATCCACGCCGTCGCGCCTGGTATGCCCTAGCCCGCCAACAGAATCGCACCTCTATTACAGAACCTTATGAAGACGCGGGTACAGGTGAAATTCTTATCTCTGTTGCCGCACCGATGCAGAATCAGGGACAGTTTTATGGTGCATCCTTTTTTGATGTCAGTCTGGCAGGGCTGTCACAGATGCTGAATCGTGTCGATCTGATGGATGCAGGCTATGCGTTTATGATTTCGGCAAACGGCAATACCATCTCCCACCCGGACAGCAGCTTTAATGGTCAGAACATTAGCCATTACATACCGTCGGCACAGATCCGCGAAGGTGTACAAACCGTCACAATTAAGGGTACTGCGTATAATCTGATCCTGAAAAGAACAGCCAGCATGCCATGGTATGTTGGTGTTCTGCTAAACAAAGGCCAGATGATGTCAGTTGTAGACGAGATGGCACTAAGCAGTCTGATTATCACGGTAGTATCAGTCCTGATCGGTGTCGCGGCACTGACATTAATACTTAAGTCCCTGATGCGCCCGATCATCAATCTGGAACATGCTCTGCACGATATTGCCGCAGGCGATGGCGATCTGACCCGCCAGCTGGATACTAACTGTGAACCAGAGTTTGCAGCACTGGCACAGCACTTCAACACATTTACAGCCAGACTACGCAATCTTATCCAGGATGTTATCAGTGCTAGTGATCAGATTAACCAGGCCACACATCAATCATCAGATGGTGCCCGCGCTTCCAGTACAGATATGGGACACCAGCTGGACGAACTGGAAATGCTGGCTGCGGCCATGAACGAGATGGCTGCCAGCGCGACTCAGGTTGCAGGGAATGCCCGCCAGGCAGCACAAGCTGTTGCCAGTGCCGAAAAGTCAGTCGAGGAAGGTGGGCTTTCACTACAACAGACCAGCGAATCGATCAGCCACCTTTCAGCCCATGTCGATGACGCAGTTGACGTGGTACGTACACTGGAAAGCGCCTCAGATAACATCGAGTCTATCCTCGCCGTTATTAACGACATAGCCGATCAGACCAACTTGCTGGCGCTGAACGCTGCCATTGAGGCAGCACGTGCAGGCGAACAGGGAAGAGGCTTTGCCGTTGTAGCCGATGAAGTGCGAACACTGGCACATCGCACGACCGAGTCAACCACAGAAATCCGCCAAATGATCGAGCAGCTGCAAAACGGCACACGCTCTGCTGTAGAAACCATGACAAACAGTAAAGAGGTCGTAGTTAATGCCGTAGAACGCTCTCAGCAACTGGCTGCGTCATTCACAGACATTACAACATCCATGCACCAGATTACCGCGATGAACACTCAGATCGCATCTGCCGCAGAACAGCAGAGTTCGGTATCAGAAGAGATCAACAAGAATACAGTTCGCATTCGTGATATCTGCGCCACAGTGTCAGACCGGGCCCAGCAGACACGCCAGGATATAGACACCCAGCTTAGTCATGTTGAAAGCCAGAAACAGGCACTGAACCATTTCACGATTTAATCCAGCACGTTACCCTGATTAAACCGGGGAGGTCAGAGTTGTACGAAATGCGTTCTGGCAACCAGAACGCATTTTTAAAAAATACATAAGCGACACAACCCTTACCTTACAGGCACAGATGCCACTTCAGCCTGCGTCAGTCGCCGCCACGCTCCTGCCGGTAGCGCAGCATCCAGTGTAATTCCACCCATCGACTCACGATGCAGTGATAAAACCATATTATCGACCGCCTGAAACATTCTCTTGACCTGATGATAACGCCCCTCATAAATAGTCAGACGCGCTTCGCGCCGCCCCAGAATTTCCAGCTGAGCCGGTTGTGTACGCAAACCTTCAGACTCGAACCAGACCCCTTGCTCAAATACAGCGGCGGTTTCAGGTGTAATGGGCCATAACGTTTCCAGCCGGTACACCTTGGCCAATTTCTGCTGTGGCGCAGTCAGACAGCGCGACCAACGCCCATCATTGGTCAACACCAGCAAACCTGTGCTCTGAAGATCCAATCGCCCGGCGATATGCAGTTCTGCTTGCAACTCCTGCGGCAATAGTGACAACACAACTTTATGCTGGGCGTCACAGGTTGCACTGAGATACCCCTCAGGCTTATGTAACATCAGATAATGTGCTTCCTGCCGTTGCAGAACTTCCCCGCGTAACAACACCGTACAAAACCGGGTTACCTTGATACGACAATCCCGCGTAACAACACCTGAAAGCTCTACCTGCCCTTCAATAATCCAGTGACGCGCCTGTCTCTGGCTACATCCGGTCTGCTTACGAATAAATTGATCAAGTTTCATGCAGCATATTATGCCACCCTCTGACACCACATACGCCCACCCGCAACATCACTAGCACCTGAAACCAGCCAGCGGATGCCGAATAAACATAGCAGAATGGCAGCAGTAACCAGCAAGCAAGATTAAAGATAACGATGAAGACAGCACCAGAGCAGGAACTCTGGCTACACTTGTTATCAACGATCAGCTGTTATCAACAAGAGCTGTTATCAGCAGAACATGTTGCCAACGGAGGAAAACACTATGACCAACGCCACAGCGCGCCATATTCTGGTTGCCACCGAAGCGGAGTGCCTTTCGCTCAAGGCGCGAATTGATGCTGGAGAGGACTTTGCGTCTCTTGCAAGAGAGCATTCACTATGCCCGTCCGGTGGCCAGGGCGGAGATCTGGGCCGCTTTGGCAGGGGCCAGATGGTACCTGAATTTGACAAGGTTGTTTTCAGCGCCCCACTGAAAACGGTACAAGGACCCGTGCAAACTCAATTCGGCTTCCACCTGCTGGAAGTTACTGAACGTCATGACTGAATGAGTCATCAACACCGAGACCCAGCCTGATCCAGACTTCAGGCTGGCGGCCAGAGAGCGACGATCAGCCAAATATCTTCATACACTTCCAGAGCTACCCAACACCAAACGATCAAGCCCCAGACAAACGCGGGTTCTCAGCCGTGGCCGGGATAAGTAATGCTTCAAAATTTTCTGCAGGCTCCGGGCGCGCATAAAAATACCCTTGCCCCAGATCACAGCCAGCAGCTCTCAGAAAATCACGTTGCGCTGCGGTCTCTATACCTTCAGCCACTGTCGCCAATCGCAAGTGACGCGCTATATCCAGAATGGAAGAAGTGAGTGCAGTATCATCTATATCCGCTGGTACACCCGCTGTAAATGCCTGATCAATTTTCAAGCGATCCAGCGAAAATCGTTTAAGATAGGAAAGGCTTGAATACCCAGTACCGAAATCATCCAGCGCAATGCTGACACCCATACGTCGCAAGGCTTTCAATCCAGCCTCGGCCTGCTCAACATCATCAATCAACAGAGTCTCTGTTACTTCTATAACCAGTAAGGATGCGTCAAAGCCTGTTTTTTCCAGCACTCGCTCAACCAGTCCGGGCAAATCCACAGCAAACTGGCGAGCAGACACATTGACTGCGATGGCAAGAGGCTGGTATCCACGCGCAATCCATTCCGCCCCCTGACGACAGGCCTCCTCCAGCACCCAGCTACCAATTTCGACGATCATGCCATTTTCTTCTATGATCGGCACAAACTCTGCTGGGCTCACAGCCCCCCGCAGCGGGTGATGCCAACGAATTAACGCTTCACAGCCTTTCAGTTCATCCTTATCAAGGCTATACAGCGGCTGATAATAGAGTTCGAACTCCCCTTGCTTCAGAGCTCTGCGCAGATCAGACTCCAACTGCAACCGGCTGGAAACCTGGTCATTCATACTGGCCGTATAGAAACGGAAACCATTACGACCATCCAGCCTGGCATAACGTAATGCCGTTTCAGCATGACGCAGTAGCACCTGAAACTCGTCACCATCATCTGGAAAAACTGATATACCCACACTCGGAGTGATCACCAGCTCATCAGCAATACCCGCCAACGGCTGCGCAATCGCGTCCATTAATCGTGTAGCCAACGCGGCGATATGCTCTGGCTTTTCTGGTCGAACCATCAACACCGCAAATTCATCACCACCAAGCCTGGCCACCGTATCCGACAAACGCACCTGACCGACAAGCCGTTGACCAATTTCACGTAAGACCTGATCACCCAACCCATGCCCCAATGCTTCATTGACATCACGAAAGCGATCAAGATCAATGTAGAGTAATGCCAGATAGCCACCATAACGACGTAGCTGTATTACCGCCTGACTGACACGATCAGCCAACAGAAAGCGGTTAGGCAGGTCAGTCAGGGGGTCATGCTCTGCCAGATACCGCAACCGCTGTTCTGTGCGCTTATGCTCACTCAAGTCTGTTAACGTACCAATGAAGTTCTGTATCTGTCCGGCACTGTCACGGCAAACAGAGATCGTCAACCACTCAGGAAACAACGATTGATCCTTGCGTCGATTCCATATTTCGCCCTGCCAGCGCCCTGTTGCCAGTAACTGACTCCAGAGACGCGAATAAAACTCAGGGGCATGGGTACCAGATGCCATAAACGATGGATTACGACCAACCACATCATCACGCTGATAACCCGTAATTCGGCAAAACGCTTCATTTACTGCAATTATGCGATTATCCGGGCCACAGACCAGCATGCCCTCACTTGACGCCTCAAATACCCGTGCGGCAATCTCCAGCTGTACCTGCTGCTGCTTGAGATCACGCTGATACCCTTTTACGCCACGGCTGAGCCAGCGAGCAAATAGCCACGCAACCAGCAACGTCACAACACCACTTATAAATGCAGACATCAGCAACCATCGCAACGCCTCCTTCTGCTCAACCTCCTGCGCCAGCATCTGCGCCTGTAACAATGCCTGCAGGTCATGATGGTACATCACAGCCACCAGAATCCAGTTCCATTCAGGAACCGATACCACCTGAACCAGCGCTTTGTGCTCCGAGGCAACATCAGCAGATAAATTCAATCGCAACGTACCACCACCAAGTGCTGCCTGATTTAACAGACGCTCTGTTACTTCACGCTGTCGCTGTGGTGCCAACTGCCCAAAATAGGAAGTCATCCCAGACACCAGAGGCTCACCAGCCTGGTCCAGCACCATAAATTCCCCAACACCTGCGGCCCGCTGCCCGGCTAGCTGCGATAACACCCCTCTGCGTAGCTCTGCTTCCATATGGTGCAGATAATCCCCTGCACCAATAATCCAGTTCAAAGGCTCAAAGCGCTGAATATAGCTGACTTTTTCCTGCATCAAAGCTTCTCCTGGCGGATACCAGCGATACTCAGCAAACCCTCTCCCCTGTGGGTTATTTACCGCTTCCAGAAGAATATCCATAATAGGACGCCCTTGGTCATCCTGTAGCAGAGGGCCTGAATGCCCTTCAAGTTCAGGCTTCAACGGGTTCAGTATCATTTGCCCATCAACATGATCAACAAAAAGATAACCCCGCCCACTGAGAAACCGGACATCACGTAAGGTCTCACGTATAAGTTGCCGCAGTTCAGCTGTAGACAAATCTGCCTGAAAACGGCGATAAAGCTGGTCAGACACGGTCCAGGCCTGTATGACATGATCCTGTACTGTAGCTTTCAGTCGTTGCCGGGATTCTTCTCGCAGCCGCTCAATATACTGAAGCGTTGCAATCATCTCAGCGTTCAACCGCTGCTTTTGCTGCTGCTCAATTTCTAGCTGCAAACGGGACAGGTTGTTAGTGTTTTCCAGCCAG
>JAOXSF010000109.1 GCA_025800125.1 Marinobacterium sp. | reverse complement strand
TTTCGGTGTGCCAAAAATAGCATCCAGACGGTCAAACAGTGCCTGAGTGGCTGCGTCTGTTTCACCTTCATCACCACCGCCGATCTCATCCAGCTTGCTGAAAATTTCTTCAACTTCTTTCTTCTCAGCATCCGTCAGCTGATCTTCTGTTTTCAAGCCGTACAGCTTGTCCAGCTGACCCGACAGAGCATCCAGCTGTTTCTGCTGCGCTGCGGTTGGCTCAGCCTCACCGATAGATTCAAACAGCGCTTCCATCTGTTTTTCCAGCGCTTCAGCCTGTTTCTGTTGTTCGGTGTTCAGTTCTTTCGGTGTACCAAGAATAGCTTCCAGACGGTTGTAGAGTGCCTGTTCCTGTGCAGAAATCATGTCGGCGTCGTTTGCTACCTGAGTGTTCTGGGCCTGAGTGTTCATAGCTGTCATTCCTTTCTGTTAGATACCGGAGAGCTCTGAAGCCGTGCTTCATCAGCAACCGGGACTTCGTAAGCGGCAGAAACATAATCGCCTGACAGCTATGTACAGTCTGTCTCAGCACGGTACTCAATTTGTAACAGCTCGTATAACTGCGGTGCAGCTTTGTAGCACAACCCGGAATCGGGCCGACAGAACGATACAGACAGGCTGGCAACAGGGAATAATTCAGGCGATCAGGCGATCAGGCGATCAGGCGATCAGGCGATCAGGCGATCAGGCGATCAGGCGATCAGGCGATCAGGCGATCAGGCGATCAGGCGATCAGGCGAGTATACAGAACTGGCGCAATCAGAAGTGTAGCCAGCCTCTGCCAGAGACAGGGCTGGACTGAAAATTAATGCTCAGCAACGCTTACAGACAGCGGGTTCAGGCAGGTTCGGCTATGGGCTGCTGAACCGGTTGCTGACTGGCAATCTGCAACTGATCACGCCCATTACCTTTGGCAGCATAAAGTGCGTCATCGGCCTTTTTCAGCAGTGAGGCAACGTCATCTCCAGCAACGGAAGTTGCCAGCCCTACACTGGTGGTAAAACCAATTTTTTCCCCCGTTGGGGTGCGAATACGTGCTGAGCGACAGGTGCTGATAATGCGCTGTGCCAGCTCAGCAGCTTTCTGTTGCTGCATACCCGGCAGAATCATCAGGAACTCTTCACCGCCATAACGGCCAGAAAGGTCATAACGCTTACGCGCGTGTTTACGCATGATGCGAGCAAACTCACGCAACACAATGTCGCCAGCGGCATGGCCATAGGTATCGTTGAAGCGTTTGAAGTGGTCCAGATCAAACATCAGCAGCGAGACAGGGCGCCCCTCTTCCTGCTGAAGCTTCAGATCCTGCTCCAGTTGCTCCATCGACTGACGACGGTTGGATAGCCCGGTGAGCGGGTCACGTGTCGCCTGGCGAAATAGTCCCAGCAGCATGCTCAACTGATTTACCGAAGCCCAGCTGGCAATAATCCCCAGAATGGACAGCAGCCAGAGATTATTCAGACTGTCGACCTGCCACAGCGTTCCGCGCCAATACTGGGTCGCCAGCTCCAGCAGCAGAATGGCCCCACCAAACAGCATCGACTCCACCACTGTCAGCGGGAACACCGCCAGCATCACTACTATCATGAAGGGGAAGAAGTGATACCCGGCAACAGCACCACTCTGGCCTATTGAAAACAGCAGCTCTGCACTGAATGTCTGAAACACCGACAGCACCGCAATCAGCCCGGCTAGCCGCAGATAACTGACTTTCAGGCTATAGGCACTGTGTGTCCATAACAGCAGTAGCACACAGACCAGTGCCGACAGAATACGCCATAGTGCAATATCACTCTGGATATTCTCAGGCAGCAGAAACATATCCACCGCAATCCAGGCAGGTTGCAGCAACGCCATCAGCACGGCAATGGTGCGCACACGGCGGAAAAGATAGTGGCTACGCGCCTGATTGAAGTAGCGGGAGTGCCGTCGTGCTGAGACTACATCCAGCAATGCTTCAACTATCATGAACGATCCTTTTTCCCGGAAATTCTGAGGACGCCCAACATAATGATCACTCCTGTCTACTGCCATGACCTGGCTCAGCCTGGTCAGATAAATCAAACGTACGTAATAACAGGTTGACGGCCATACAGAGGTTTACTTGATGCAGAATGTGCAGATAAGGCTACTCTGAACAGATCAAAGCCGAACAACCAGGGAGCAAGCCTATGTCACATTCCACTTCCACGCAGTCCCCGGACCGCCGCCGTTTTATGCGTATTCACTTTGACGGTGCCAGTTCGGTACAGGTTGCCGGACGCCGCTGCCCCGTCGAGCTGGATGACCTGTCGCTCAAAGGTGCCCTGATCCACTGCCCGCAAACGCTGCCCGTACTGACCGGTGACCCGATGCCACTGGCCATTGAACTGGCAGGCCCGTCAATCACCCTGCACTTTAACGCCACACTGGTTCGCATTATGGGGCAACAGTACGGTCTGCGCTTTGACAGTATTGATCTGGACACTCTGACCCATCTGCGCCGCCTGATGGAACTGAATCTGGGCGACGAAACCCTGCTGGAGCGTGAACTGGAGCATCTGTTTCCTGACCAATCGCTGTCCTGACCTGCACGCCCTGTCCGTTATATCGTCCTACAACGCATCCAGCGCTTCGGACAATGTGTTAACAGCAACCACTTCCATACCCGTTATCGGCTCTTTAGGTGCGTTGGCTTTCGGCACAATGGCCCGTCGGAAACCATGCTTAGCCGCTTCCCGAATACGCTCCTGGCCATTCGGCACCGGACGAATTTCACCGGACAGGCCCACCTCACCAAACGTCATCAGATCCTGTGGCAGGGCGTTATCACGGAAGCTCGACACCACCGCCAGCAACAACGCCAGGTCAGCACTGGTTTCCAGTACCTTAACCCCGCCCACGACATTGACGAACACATCCTGATCTCCGGTATGCAGGCCACCATGACGGTGTAATACCGCCAGCAGCATCGCTAGCCGATTACCCTCCAGCCCGACCGCCACCCGGCGTGGATTATTCATGTGAGACTGATCCACCAGCGCCTGGATTTCGACCAGCAACGGTCGGGTACCTTCCCAGACCACCATGACGACACTGCCAGGGCTGGGCTGTTCAGCCTGACTGAGAAAGATGGAACTGGGGTTACGAACTTCTTTCAGTCCGTTTTCAAGCATCGCAAAAACGCCCAGTTCATTCACCGCACCAAAGCGGTTCTTATGGGAGCGTAGAGTGCGAAAGCGCGAATCAGAGGAACCTTCAAGCTGCAATGAACAGTCGATCATATGCTCCAGCACCTTGGGCCCTGCCAGACTGCCATCTTTGGTAACATGGCCCACCAGAAACAGTACTGTACCGGTCTGCTTGGCGAAGCGGGTCAGAAACGCCGCGGACTCACGCACCTGGGAAACCGAGCCCGGTGCCGATGAAACGTCCGCCACATGCATCACTTGAATAGAGTCGATCACCATGACTTTCGGCTGATGCTGCTGGGCAATATCGCAGATTTTCTCAACCGACGTTTCCGACAGCATTTTCAGCTGATCAGCCTGCAACCCCAGTCGATGAGCACGCATCGCCACCTGTTGCAGTGACTCCTCACCTGTGATGTAAAGCGCAGGCATCTGCGCCGACAGGTAACACATGATCTGCAACAGCAGAGTACTTTTACCTGCACCAGGATGGCCACCAATCAGAATGGCAGAGCCTGGCACCAGTCCTCCGCCCAGTACCCGGTCAAGCTCACTGGTGCCAGTACCAAAACGCGGCACTTCGGCCAGATCAACATCCGCCAGGCTGATTACCTTTTCCTGGCTGGCACCTCCGGCATAACCATCAAAACGGGCATTGCGGGCACCACCACCAGAACCGGACGTTGCACTGCTCAGGCGAATTTCGGTCAGGGTGTTCCAGGCCCCACAGGCGGAGCACTGGCCCTGCCATTTACTGTGGTCAGCACCACAGTCATTACAGACAAAAGCGGTTTTGGCTTTGGCCATCTCTGATTACTCCTGTTCATGTTATTCGCCATTCTAATCATCATCGTCGTCAGGTTCGATTGCTGAATTTACCGACAGAACCCTCTACAATCAGGGACTTTGCTTACCTGAGCGTTCAGTACAGCAGGTACTGCGTCTTCAGCTTGGCATCCTGAAATCTGAACAATAAAAACTGTCTGGTATACGGTCATGCAGGTGCTATGGCGGCATGCTGGTGATTGCCAAGGCAGACCATCGTAGTCATTGAGGACCTGCAGATGAAACTGGAAACCCTGGCCGTACACGGCGGCTTCTCCCCTGATCCGACCACCAAGTCTGTTGCCGTACCGGTCTACCAGACCACGTCTTATGCATTCGATAGCGCTCAGCACGGTGCAGACCTGTTTGACCTGAAAGTACCCGGTAACATCTACACCCGTATCATGAATCCGACCACTGACGTGCTGGAAAAGCGCGTTGCCGAAATGGAAGGCGGTATCGCGGCACTGGCGGTAGCATCCGGTATGGCTGCAATCACCTACAGTATTCAGACACTGGCAGAAACCGGCGATAATTTTATCTCCACCAGCGAGCTGTATGGCGGCACCTACAACCTGTTTGCCCACACTCTGCCACGTCAGGGTATTGAATGCCGGTTTGTGAAAAAGGACGATTTCGACGCCATTGAAGCGCAGATTGATGAGCGCACCAAAGCGATCTACTGTGAGTCTGTGGGTAACCCGTCCGGCGGTATCGCTGATGTGGAAAGACTGGCAGAAGTTGCCCACCGCAACGGTATTCCATTGATTGTGGATAACACCGTACCCAGCCCGGCTATGTGGCGTCCGATTGAGCAGGGTGCCGACATCGTGATTCAGGCTGCAACCAAATACATCGGTGGCCACGGTAACTCCATCGGCGGTGTGATTGTTGATTCCGGTAATTTCCCATGGGCCGACAATGCTGACCGCTTCCCACTGCTGAACACTCCAGATGTGTCATACCATGGCGTGGTCTACACTGAAGCCTTTGGCCCGGCGGCATTTATTGGCCGCTGTCGTGTGGTACCACTTCGCAACATGGGTGCAGCCCTGAGCCCGATGAATGCCTTCCTGCTGTTGCAGGGGCTGGAAACCCTGAGCCTGCGTATGGAACGTATTAACGAAAATACGCAGAAAGTTGCCGAGTTCCTCGAAAACCACGACCAGGTCGGCTGGGTGAAATATGCCGGACTGGAAAGCCACCCGGACAACAAGCTGGCCAAGAAATACATGGCAGGTCAGGCCTCTGGTATTCTGAGCTTCGGCGTGAACTCTGGCCGTGAAGGTACGCGTAAGTTCTACGATGCACTGCAGATCTTCCTGCGGCTGGTCAACATCGGTGACTGTAAGTCACTGGCATCCATTCCAGCGGAAACCACGCACCGTCAGCTGAATGATGAAGAACTGAAATCCGCCGGTGTATCACCGGAAATGGTGCGCCTGTCGATTGGTATTGAACACATTGATGATCTGCTGGCCGACCTGGATCAGGCACTGAGCGCAGCCGCGCAGTAAAGCTGCCTGCGGCTTTCAGCACTGACCAACTGATGCTGACCCGCTAATACAAAACAGGCCACCTTTCACCGGTGGCCTGTCGCTTTATATCTCCACTCTATATATCCCAGTCACTGACTCCACAGGCACTGGACTGGCGATATGCAGCCAGCCAGACCATCACCTGCTCAGCAGGTAATGGCACACTGAACAGATTGCCCTGCAACTGATCACAACGCATACGCTGTAATGCCTGCTGCTGCGCGATAGTCTCTACCCCTTCAGCTACCACCTGCATACCCAGATTATGGGCCAGTGCAATCATCGCCTGGCAGATCGACTGGCTGGAGCGATTCGCCACCACGCCCTGTACAAAAGAGTGATCGAGTTTGATGATCTGCACCGGGAAACGCTGCAGATAGCTGAGGCTGGAATAGCCCGTGCCAAAGTCATCAATGGTAAGCGCCATACCCAGTGCTTCCAGCGCTGACATCTGTGCTGCACAGTCCTCGCTGATCAGCATGGATTCAGTAATTTCCAGTCGTAACTGCCAGGGCTTCAGCTGATAACTGTCCAGCAGCCTTTGTAACCGGCGGTCAAAATCATCCATCTGCAACTGCTGTGGTGAAATGTTAACCGCTATCTGGCAGGTCGCATCCGGGCAGATGCCAGCAGCCGTTTCACGCCAGTGCGCCAGCTGGATGCAGGCCTGTTCCAGTACCCAGTTCCCGATGTCCACCATCAGACCCGATTCCTCTGCCAGTGGTATCAGCTCACTGGGCATCACGACACCAAACTCAGGGTGCCGCCAGCGTAACAGGGCTTCAAACGATACACGGGTCAGACCAGGTTGTTGCGTACAGGCGGGCACGATTGGCTGATACAGCAACTCCAGCTGTTCACGCCCGATGGCACAGGCCAGTTCACTCAGTTTGTAACGCCGTTTCTGCTGCCGCTGATGTTGTTCAGGTGCATAAAAGCGCCAGGTATTACGCCCCTCTGTTTTCGCCTGATACATGGCACTGTCAGCCTGGCGCAGCAACTCATTGGCTGTCAGTGCGTTATCAGGGTAGAGGGTAATACCAACACTGGCACCAATCTGACATGGCTGGTTTTCAATCCAGAATGGTTGCAGCAGCGCCGTTACAATCTGCTCCGCTGCGGCACCGGCGTCACGGGTATGCTGAATATCCTGCAAGACCACAGCAAACTCATCCCCCCCCAGCCGGGCCACCGAGTCTTCTGCCCGGCGAGGTTTCAACAGCCGTTCAGCCACCTCTACCAGCAACGCGTCCCCGGCCTGATGGCCCAGGCTATCGTTAACGTCCTTGAAGTGGTCAAGGTCAATAAAGAGCACCGCCAGTTTCTGGTCATGACGTTGCGCAACATTCAGCCCGGTGGTCAAGCGCTCGGTTAACTGGTAACGGTTATAGAGGCCGGTCAGGCTGTCACGGGTAGCCATATAATGCACCCGCTGCTCGGCCTGTTTGCGCTCGGTAATATCACGCATAAACACCGTAATATGAGAGCAGCCAGCCGCTTTCCAGCCACTCATGGACAGCTCTATATGCAGCAGGTTATCAGCACGATGCAACTGAGCTTCCAGCTGTGAGATGCGCTGTTCCTGGCTGGTCAGGACTTTCTGCAACCCCTCAACAATGACCAGTTGAGCATCCGGGCTGAACAGAACCGTAAAATCAGTGCTGCGTAATGCCTCCAGGTTGTTACCCAACAGACGAGCCGCTGCCGGGTTCACATCATGTATCTGGCCGTTCGGGTCCAGCGTAACAATGCCGTCGGTTGCCGTATCCATCATGCTCTGCAAGCGTAAGCGGGATTCATTGATAACCGCCTGCGAAGCCTGCAACGCCTGCTGCTGATGGTTATAAGCCCGTGCCAGCTGTCCCAGTTCAAAACCGGCACTTTCATCCAGCCACATCGAATCAGCGCCGTGTTGTTGCAGGCGATAAATCATGCCTTTCAGTGGCAGCACCAGCGTCTGCTGCACCCGGTAACCAACCAGTAACAGCCCCAGCAACACCGAACCAAACAGCACCGCCATACCGCTCCAGGCAAGCCGGTCAGCATTCGCCACAGCAATTCTGTCTGGCACCACAATGGCCAGCTGCCAATCCACCCCTGGCAATGCCAGCAGACTGACCTGGGCTGCTTCTCCCAGCATCGGGTCATGTTGCAGAACAAAGGTGTACGGTGTTGCCGTACGCGACTGCATTCCACCACGTGCTGGCTGACTGTGGGTGCCAATATAACGTGCGATCAGTTCTGCTTCCCGGGCGTCTATATCGTCAGCTTCCTGTTGCAAGCGTCGGCTCAGGGTAGTGTCAGCCCGCAGACTGTAATCCTGTCTGAAGCGCTGCATCTGTTGTTGCAGTGGACGAAACCCCCCTTCCAGCCAGACCGCCTGATAGTCCTTGGAGGTACGATCCAGCAACGAAGTGGTAACACGTGTATTGCCCTGCTTACGTGGCAGGGCAATCAGACCATCGTTGCGGTCAAGCAACACGCCATAACCACCAATCTGTGCCAGCCGTTGCGTCAGGAACTGTGTCAGACCGGCCAGTTTGACATCCACCGTTGCCACACCCCAGAAACGCTGTTCACGGTAGATTGGCGCAGCACAGGTCACCATTGGCACCAGCGTGTAAGGGTCAGCATAGGCGCGCGACCAGTAGCAATGAGGGGCATCGAAATAGCGCACCGGCACATACCACTCGGTGCGGAAATAGGCAGGTTCCTCGGGATGGTTATAGTCATTGTAAAACTGCAACGCTCCCTGGCTATCACGCCCCCAGAACAGGCTGGCACGGCTTTCACCCGGCACCAGCTGCTGGGGCTCTGGCCAGACACCACCGCCAGCAATAAAGTCCGGGTACTGACCATCAGCCAGCTGCTGACGCAGCAACTGGTTGATGCTATCGGCGTTCAGTGGTGCGGCGGCGGCCGCACTGGCAATGCCCTGCACCAGCGTTTCAGCATGGGTCAACTGAGCACGCAGTTCAGCAACCACCAGTTCACCGGTCTGCTCTACCAGCTGGCGGTCACGCTCTACCAGCAGGTCACGCCCGAATAGCAGAAATACCGTCACCACCGCCAGCAGGCTGAGCCCAAGAGCGGTCGCAAACAGAAGGTTGACTCGAAACTGGAGCTTCTGCCACCAGCGACCCGATAATGACATTGCAAAAATCCCTGCCAGACTTACCCAACACAACTGCCCCTTTGCGGAGCAGCCCCCGACTGACGCCACCCTGGCGTGCGGAGATCATCCCTGTCAGCCCGTCACTATCAGGCGCAACAGATCAGCTTACTACGCAGCAGCAACCTGGTTTATGCACAGCGACGTTCCAGCATGGTGACGGCTGCTTCCAGCCGCTGTTCTACGCCACCAGGTTCACTGTTACTGTAATTCAGTTCCTGCAACAGGCCATCTTCCAGCCCATACACCAGCCCGGTAACTTCCAGCTGCTGGCCACTGCGCCAGGCTTCCTGCACCATGGTGGTGTTACAGAGATTACGAGTCTGTTCCAGTACATTGAGTTCACACAGGCGATCCAGCAAATTGTCATCACAACTGCAACGCGCCAGCAATGAGCGATGCTTAGCCGCTACATCGCGGATATGACACAACCAGTTACCAATCAGCCCCAGTGGCGTATCTTCCAGCGCAGCTTTAACACCACCACAACCATAGTGGCCAACCACCATAATCTGCTTCACCTTGAGCACCTGTACCGCATACTGCACCACTGACAGGCAGTTCATATCACCATGCAGTACCAGATTAGAGACATTGCGGTGGACAAAAATATCACCTGGCAACATATCAACAATTTCATTGGCCGGTACCCGGCTGTCTGCACAGCCGATCCACAGATAATCCGGGCTCTGCTGCTTTGCCAGCGTCGGAAAGAACTCCGGTGATTCAGAAGAGACCCGCCCCGCCCACTGGCGGTTACCGTTCAGTAATTTTTCCAGTTCAGACATACACACCGTTCAGATCAGTTTCAGATATTTCTCTTGAGTGTAAACGAAGCCTGTGCATGAGGCACCTGCCTGTACTTCCCGGTTCCCAGGGTATCCTCAATGGCACACTCAGCATCAACTGCCGTGATAAGCGTAGCCGATCCTGTGGCCATACAGGGCAGATATAAAAACAGATATAAAAACAGGTATAAAAAAAGCTCCCGGAGGAGCTTATTCAGCAATATATATTATGCCTGATGATATTTAGCGCTCAGTTCATGCACCGCATCGACAAAGAATTTCGGCTGGCCCGGGTCAACAAACTGATGAATGCCGTGGCCCAGGTTGAAGACATGGCCAGGACCTGCGCCAAAACCGGACAGAATCCGTTCAACTTCTTCACGAATACGTGCTTCAGGTGCGTACAGTACGCTCGGGTCCATATTGCCCTGCAACGCAACACGGTCACCCACACGGGCACGGGCATTAGCAATATCGGTGGTCCAGTCCAGACCCAGCGCGTCAGCACCGGCATCAGCGATAGACTCCAGCCACTGACCACCATTCTTGGTAAACAGAATTACGGGCACCTTGCGGCCTTCATTTTCACGGATCAGACCATCAACAATCTGCTTCATGTACTTCAGGGAGAACTCACGGTACATCGGGCCGCTCAGCGCACCACCCCAGGTATCGAAGATCTGCACCGCCTGAGCACCACAGCGGATCTGTTCATTCAGGTAATCAATAACCGACAGCGCCAGCTTGTTAAGCAGCTCGTGCAGCACTTCCGGCGTGGCGTACATCATCTTCTTGATGTGGCGGAAATCTTTCGAAGAACCACCTTCAACCATGTAAGTCGCCAATGTCCATGGGCTGCCGGAAAAACCGATCAGCGGCACACGGCCATTAAGTTCACGGCGAATTTCGCTCACCGCGTTCATTACGTAGTCCAGATCAGCAGCTGCTTTTGGCACCGGCAGCTCGGCAACGTCCTGCTCGGTACGGATCACTTTTTTGAAACGCGGGCCTTCACCGGTTTCAAAGTACAGGCCCAGACCCATCGCATCCGGAATGGTCAGAATGTCAGAGAACAGAATGGCAGCGTCGAGATCGTAACGCTCCAGCGGCTGAATCGTTACTTCACAGGCCAGCTCTTTATTCTTGCACAGGCTGATAAAGTCACCGGCCTGGGCACGTGTAGCACGATACTCCGGCAGATAACGGCCTGCCTGGCGCATCATCCATACGGGGGTGCAGTCAACCGGTTCGCGCAACAGCGCTCGCAGAAAGCGATCATTCTTCAGTTCAGCCATTGTACTCTCTCAAATTACTTTAAAATTGCTCTCAGACTTACAAGTACATTCATGCGTACAAGTGCATTTATACCTTCAAGTACATCCATGCCTTCAAGTGCGTCCATACCTGCATGTACGTTCATACCTGTATGCTCAGCTGGCGCAGGCGCAGCTGATGTCTGTTCAATTGAATGGGCGAAAGTATACCCGACTCCACCGACCGATGGGCCCCCAAAGATGGACGGGGCATTAAACATTGAGCAACCGCAATATTTTTCTGTTATCCCGTCACAGCAGATACCACATCAACGTACAGCTCATACCAGACGTGACCGTTCATACCAGGCGTGACCGTTACCTGAACCAGCTGCTGCTACAAAAACCAATTACTGTCAGATAAACCCGGCTGCCGTTACATATACAGATGTTGTCGTGAATCATTCTTATCTGGTGCTGACTGTTCAGAAAACAGACGCTAGAATACTCGCCTGCTGCATCATTATTGATCACAACCTGAGCAAGCCATCCCCGGCCCCGCCCCTAACCAGTACAGGTAATATGCCATGGTGACCACTGCTGAAGTCATGAGCCTGCCCGGCGACGCCACAACCCACGACCATGAATACCACCAGCTGGTACTGGGCCTGTATGGTCACACCGATTTTGATATTTCCGGGCTGGGGCAGCATGTGACGGCGGGCGGCGGTTGCCTGGTACCGTCCACCACCGACCACGCTTTTGTCGGGCTGGGCAATAATCAGATCATGGTGGTCAATCTGCCGTGGAATCTGCATTACAGTGATCAGGAGTACGAGCTGATCAACCGGTTGTTTGACCAGGCCAGCTATTTCCATATGAGCAGCCAGCTGCAGGTGCTGGCCGGGGCGCTCAGCCGCGAACTGCAACAGCACCCCCAGGACAGCCTGCTGGCACGGGCCTGTGCCAATACGTTACTGTGCTCACTGCAACATCAGCTGGCACTGCCTGCACCACGGGTCAGTGGCCAGATTGATATGACGCTGATTGACGACTATATCCAGCTGCATCTGCACCGACGTATCAGTGTGGCGCAGCTGGCCGGGCTGGCCTGTCTCAGCCAGAGCCAGTTTCACGAACGTTTCCGACAGCAGAACGGCGCCACACCGCACCAGTACCTGCTGGAACAGCGGCTACGCAAGGCCAGCCATTATCTGGAACAGGGCCGTCCGCTGGCACAGATCAGCGAACGCTGCGGTTTCAGCAGTCAGAGCGCATTTACTCACGCCTTCCGCCGCCGCTTCGACACCACTCCGGCCCGTTACCGCCGCCAGTGGCGTGACCAGCAGGCATAGGCGGCCTTTTCAAGCCGGGCCTGTTTAATCAGCGCTCACGCAGGGCACTTTCCCGTGCCCGATTGATCGGTTTTAACAGGTAATCAAGCACCGACTTTTTGCCGGTAATAATATCAACGCTGGTCAGCATACCCGGAATAATAGGCAGTGGTCGGCTTTCCGGGCCCAGATAGCTCTGATCTGTTTCGACACGGGCGATATAAAAACTGTTTCCCTGGGGGTCAACCACCGTATCAGGGCTGACATGCACCACTTTACCGGCCAGACCACCATAGATGGCAAAGTCGTACGCGGTCAGTTTGACAATGGCATCCAGTCCAGGCCGGATGAAGGCAATATCTTCCGGGCGAATACGCGCTTCCACCTGCAAATGGCCATCCAGCGGCACGATCTCAACCAGATTCATACCGGGCTGAATCACCCCGCCGACAGTCGCAATATTGATCTTCTGAATCGCGCCGTGCACGGGTGAAGTCACCAGGGTGCGATTTACCCGATCTTCCAGCCCGACCCCGCTTTCATCCAGCCGCTCCAGTTCTGCCTGGCTCAGACGCTGCTCACGCAGTGCCTCTGCCCGGAAACCGGCGATCAGTTCTTCACGCTTTTGCAAATTTTCTTCCAGCTGACGGCGGGCACGGTCGATGGCAAACCGGTTTGCCTTGAGCTGGCCAGACAGATCATTCAGCCGACGGCGATCCTGTAAGAATTCAATTTTCGAGACGATCTGTTCTTCCACCAGGGGTCGCTTCAGCGCCACCTCTTCTTTCGCCAGATTATAGCTTTGTCGCAGACTGTCAGAGCTGGCGCGCTGTTCGTTCAGCTCTGCCTCGGCCTGGGCATATTGCTCAATCAGTACCTGTAACCCGGCCTGCAGATTGGTAATGCGGCTGGCCAGTACCGTACGTTCAGCGGCCACGGCCACCGGGCTCATCTCAGCCAGCGCATCCAGCTGTGGTGTATTGACGCTGTAGTCTTTCAGTTGCTGCAACTGTTCCAGTGACAACGTGTTGACCAGATGTATTTCATCCCGTAACCGCGCCACCATCAATTGCAGGTTTTCACGGGCATTACGGTTCTCACGAAAGCTGGAACGAAACTGAGTATCGTCCAGTCGCATCAGCGGCTGGCCCATCTTGACCTGCTGACCTTCCTTGACGAAGATCTGCTCCAGAATACCCCCTTCCAGATTCTGCACCACCTGCAACTGACGCGATGGAATCACTTTACCCTGGCCCACGGTAACTTCTTCCAGCTGGGCATACCAGGCCCAGCTCAGGGCGCAGACCAGAAACAGTACAATGCTCCACAATAATAACCGGGCACCGCGCGGGGTATCCTGCAATAAGGCCGCCGCAGTATCAGAGACAAACGCCTGATCCTGCTCAGACAATGGCTTGCGACGGGATCGAAATGACATAGGCAGGCCTCCTTAACGGTCTACGTGCAGACGGCCAGAGCGCAACGCTTCCTGCACCGCGTCTTTGGGGCCATCGGCAACCACCCGTCCCTTGTCCATGATGATCAGCCGGTCAACCAGCTCCAGCATCGACGACTTGTGGGTGATCAGCACCAGTGTGCGGTGCTCAATAATGGCTTTTAACTGATGGCGTAAGCGGGCCTCGGTGGTGTTGTCCATCGACGCGGTGGGCTCATCCAGTATCAGCACATCGGGGTTAAGCAACAGCGCCCGGGCCACCACCACACTCTGGCGCTGACCACCGGACAGATTGGCACCGCGCTCAGCCACCGGCATATCCAGCCCCTGTGGATGGCGGTTACAGAACTCCATCACCCCGGCCTGCTCAGCCGCCCGCAGCACCTGGCTATCTTCCACCCAGGGCGCACCCAGCGTCAGGTTATCGCGCAGGGTGCCGTAAAATAGCGTGACATCCTGCGGTACTACACCAATACGGTGACGCACATGGCCGGGACTGAGCTGACGAATATCAAGATTATCCAGCAGCACTTCACCTTCATTGGCTTCATAAAAGGCACTCATTAACCGGCCCAGGGTCGATTTACCAGACCCGATACGGCCAATAATGCCCACTTTTTCACCTGGTTTAATCACCAGTGATACATCATGTATCGCCCAGGTTTTCTGCTCCGGGTAGTGGAAGCCAACGCGGTTAAAACGGATATGGCCACTGAACTGGTCACGGTGGATAAAGTTACGGTCTTCCGGGTTTTCCACCGGGGTATTCATAATCTCCCCCAGCGTGGTCAGGGCTGAACGTGCCTGATTATAGCGGGTAAACAGCTGGGCGATCTGCGCCATCGGTGTCAGACCACGGGTCGACAGCATCACCGTGGCGATCAGCCCGCCCATGGTCAGCTGACCGGCACTGATCTGATAGACACCAGCCAGAATCAGTAACACTGTAGTCAGCTGAATACAGAAGCTGGCCACAGTACCTGCCGATGAAGCCAGTCGTCGAGTGCGAATACTCCAGCGGGCGATATGGCCAGTCGCCTGCTCCCAGCGCTGCTGCATCTGGCCCTGAGCACCACAGAGTTTGATCATTTCCAGCCCGGTCAACGCCTCAACCAGCGTGGCATTTTTCTGAGTCGACATACGACCGGTCTCTTCAATACTTTCACGCAGCTGGCGCTGTAGCCAGAGGCTGTAGAGCAGAATCACCGCAATCATGATCAGGGGAATCGCCACCAGTGGCCCACCCACCAGCGCTACCACCAGCAGAAACACCAGCGACAGTGGTATATCAATCAGCGCACTGACACTGGCCGACGTTATAAACTCGCGAACCGATTCGAACTCCTGCAAATGACGGGCAAACGCCCCCACCGACGGCGGCCGGTTGGCCATACGGATCGACATCACTTTTGCAAAAATCTGTGACGACAGCAGCAGGTCAGATTTCTTGCCAGCAAGGTCGATAAAGTGCGAGCGGATCTGTTTGAGAATGAAATCAAACACCAGCACGATGCTGATCCCGGCCGCCAGCACCCACAGCGTATCTATAGCGTTATTCGGTACCACCCGGTCATAGACATTCATCACAAACAGCGGTGAAGCGATGGCAAACAGACTGATCACCAGCGAGGCGATCAGCACATCCCGATAGATGCGCCAGCTGCGCGCCAATGTGCCCCAGAACCAGTGGCGCTGGTTGATCTCCAGCGTCTGTGGTGCGCGCTCATCATAGCGGTGACGAGGTTTGATATAGATAGCAAAGCCCAGGTACTGTTGTGCCAGCAGTTCAGCGCTGACCAGCGTCTCACCTTCACCGGTCTGTGGCAGTATCACCCGATACTGGCCATCCTCTTCCAGCGCAGTCAGCACCGCGACCTCACCGTCACGTAATAACAGCACCGCAGGCAGTACCAGTGGATCAATCGCGTGCAGTTTACGTGTGTGCAGCCGCGCCGACAGCCCGGCCCGCTCTGCCGCCCGCACAAACAGTTGTGGTGTCAGCCGGTTATTTTCCAATGGCAGCCCGGCGCGAATTTCATCCGCTGACATCCCCTGGCCATAGCTGCGGCTCAGCAGTTGCAGCGCTTCCAGCAACGGATCACGCCAGCGTTGCGGATCAGGTATATCGGCGGCTGCTATATCAGCGGCTGTCTGGGCATTGGCGGCAGTCCGGTGTTTTGCGGCGGCCTGCATCTGACCCTGCTGATCAGACACTTTTTCGGACGGCTGGAGCGTTTCCGGCGTTTCTGCATCCATCGTCAGACGGTCTCCTGATGAGCTGCGAAAATGCAGCAATTTCCGGGTTGGCTATATGTACATTACCCGGTTGAAAAGCGCCGGGTTGCTGCGCATTATGAACGATTCAGTGGCTGAATTTCAGCCCATCAGTCCCGTTTCCGTAAAGGTGTACCATGTTTCATATTCAGCGTGATGAAAGTGGGGAGATTCTGTCCGTTGCCCGTCAGCCTGACGCGCAGCATAACGAGCCTCTGGCGCCAGGCGAGCCAGAATTACGCCGTTTCCTGGCCAGCAGCGACGATGCGCTGGGGCAGCTGCAATCCTCCGATGTGGATTTTATCCGTGTACTGGAAGACCTCATCGACCTGATGATCAACAAGGACCTGATCCAGTTTACCGAGCTGCCCGACGCGGCCCAGCAAAAACTGCTGTCGCGTCGCCAGATCCGCGAGCGGCTGATCTCCAGCCTCAGCACCAGCTCTACCCTGCTCAGCGATACCCCGCAAGGCGACAGCCTGATCTGACAATCAGGCCGGTGCCAAAGTTACCCGGTCATTGATATAGCCCTGAAAACCGTTAATGCCGGTGGCTTCAAGTCGCTCCAGTTGCACCTCATTTTCTACCACCGTGGCATATACCGGAATATCCAGGTTATGCACGGTGTTACAGACCCCGGTCATCAACGCCAGTCCGGCATCGTCCGGTGCCCGGCACAGTGCCGGTGCCACCTTGACATAATGCGGGCGCAGGCGGGCAATATAGTCCAGTGACAGTGCGCCACTGGCGACATTATCAATGCCGAAACTCAGGCCCAGTGAATGTAGAATGCTGGTAAAGCTGGCCACCGCATCAGGTTCACGCTGTAAGTGCGTTTCCGGGAATTCAATACAGATCTGCCGCCGCTGCGCACTGGTCAATGCCGCCAACCGACTGAGAAAGGCCGTATCACGCAACGCCGACAGCGATACATTGAGTGCCTGCGGGGTGCCGTTGTTGCTTTTCAGGGGGGCGCTGTTGCTTTTCAGAACAGTGTTGTTGCTTTCAAGAGTATCGCTGTTACTTTCCAGCATCTTCTCCAGTACCGCCAGATCAAGCTGCGCGCCCAGTTCAAACTGTTCAACTACCGGCAGGAAAGTACCGGCATTCATCTCGGCACCCTGCTCATCCAGAAGCCGTACATAGATTTCGTTGTGCAACGGTGCTCCACCCAGCTCAGCCACCAATGGCTGATGACGCAGAGTCAGTGCACGGGCCTCAATCCGCTGACGTAGCAGCTCCACCCAGGCCTGCCCGGTGCGCCAGGTCTGGTGATTATCGCCTTCATCCCAGCACAGCTGGTCAGCACCTCGCGCCCGGGCTTCACGCAGCAGGTTATCCAGCCGGGTCAGTACGGTGCCAATGCTGTCACCCTGCTGCACAGCCGTGCCAGCCAGACTGAACAGTTCTGCTTCCGGGGCAATGCCCTGCTCATGCAGTGCCTGTAGTGCCTGCTGCAATTTATGCAGTGCCGGGTTGCGGGTCTCTTCCGGCAGCGCGGGTAGCAGTACGGCAAACTCCGCTTCCGACATGCGGCCAATCATCATATCCGGCTGGCCAAATGCCGCCTGTAACTGTTCGACACAACTGTTTACCAGCGTCATCCAGCGCTGGTAACCGTAGCGCTTACGCAGACTGTCGGCCTGTTGCAGGCGCACCATGATCAGCGCGAAATCACTGTCCGGGTCAGCCAGACGGGCTTCAAAGGTATTCAGCAGATAACGGCGATTGGCCAGCCCGGTTTCACTGTCCTGTTGCAGGCGGTTGTGCAGCTGCTCCAGCTGTCCGGCGTTTTCACTGAAACGCTCACTGAGAATACCGGTCAGCCGGTTCAGTGCCGCCACAACCCGGCGCAGCTCACGGGTACGTGGTTCCGGCACCCGGTAACTGAAGTCACGGTTTTCAATAGCCCGTGCCTGATGTTCTATCTGCTGCAACGGTCGCACCAGCGCCCGTAATCCGATAGAGCTGAGCAGCGCAATCAGAATAAACAGCGTGCCGTACAGCAATAGCAGGTCTGTGCTGAGTCGCCATAGCTGGCGGTAAACAAAACCGGTATGGCCTTCAATGGTGATTTCGGCGCTTTCCGTCCAGCCCGATGCAACCGGTGCCACGGCACGGTAAGGCTGTATATCAAACAGGCCAATAAACCAGTCTGGCACACCGGCAGGCTGTGCATTGTTGTGCCGTTCCAGTACCTGCTCAGTTTCGAAGATTTCCACCTGAATACGGCGATAATAAGCGCCATCAAAAGCGGCATTCAGGTTTACTTCCACCGAAACCGGGTCGACCGGGTCCAGGTGAGGGCTCAGGCGCATTCCCAGTGCGGTCAGCGCACTGTTGATATTAAGTCGCTGCTGACTTTGCAGGGAATCGGCGCTGGATTGCAGATTGACGGTCAGCACCGTCAGCAGCGAGATCACCATGGTCATCCAGATCAGCAGTAACAGCTGGCGATAGATGGTCATTGTCGGGCATCCTGGCTAACGCTCTGGAAAGAGGCCTGGCGCTTGCGCAGATCCTGCCAGAGACTGAGACGTTCGGAACCGCCAACCCGCTGGCCAGAGCCACCGGCTTTTACCAGCCACAGGTTGTCGGCATTGAAGCTGTAAACGGGCAACAGATCACGGCGCTTGCGGGCCGGTTTGATTGCCGGGTCGATATTGTCCATAACCAGCGGTTGAGCACCGCGGCGTTTATAGTAGGTCAGCACCATATGGTGCTGGTTCAGGGTCTTTGACTTTACATACATCAGCCGCAGCTTTTTCGCCGCAAAGCCCATCTCTACCAGGGTGTAATACTTGGCAATGGTAAAGTCTTCGCAGTCGCCTGCACCTTCACCAATAAATTCAACAGGTGTGGCCCAGTAGTCTTCCTGGCGCCAGATCACCGTGTCATCAGTAAACAGCAGCTGGTTAAAGAAATCATTTACCGCTTTCATCTGTGCCGCCGGACTGGCATCGCGGTAATCATTAATCAGCGCCTGCCAGTCACGGGCCCGTTGTGCCGCCCGTTCGCCCCAGCGGTTATCCACATGTTCAACAATGCGGCCAAAATCAAGCCCCTGCTGTGCCCATACCGGGCTGAACACCAGCGCACACAGCAGCAGGGCTGATAATAATAACCACGGCATCAGCCGTCGCAGGCATCGCGTACCTGGCAACGGAAAAGGTTGCAAGGGCCACCCGTTCAGTGACCGGCATCGGGTAAGTATCAACAGTGACATGGCATCCAGGCAGTCAATATGCAGCAACCGCTGACCACACTGGCAAAGCTGGCACGGCTAGCCGTTACTTCAGCGCTGTGGTCAACTGGCCAACCGCATTAAGTATGCGAGCCTTGGCGGCTTCGTAGTCAGAATCTGCATCAATATACTCGTTTGCCGAACGCAGTACCTCATTTTCAGAATCCAGCAGATCAATCAGGGTACGTTTGCCCAGATAGAACTCCTTACGGTAGGCATCACGGGTATTTTCAGCCGAGCGGACATAGTTTTTCAGGAATGCCCGCTGTTGTTCCAGCACTTCAAACGCCGACCAGCTCAGCTGCAAACCATGCTGGGCCTGACGCTGGGCATCGCTGTGAATAGCACGCGCCTGTTCAACCTGCTGTGCCGCCGCACGACGTTCAGCACGATCAGCCCCCCCATTGAGCAGATTCCAGCGCATCTCGACCAGCGCAGCGTAATTTTCATCACGTCCGGCAACGGCATCCAGATCTTCGCCGTAACTGGCACGGGCAACAAAGTCCACATTGGGCATAAACGCTGAACGGGTACGGGCATGCTGGCTGCGCGCTTCGTTTATATCAACTTCAGCGGCCTGCACCGTCGGGTTTTTGCTGTACAGAATAGCCTGGGCATCTTCCAGCGAATCCGGCAGCAGGTCTTCGGTGATGCTCACGGCCGCCAGCTCATCCTCTGGCAGCTCACCAACCACCCGCAGATAATCCGCTTCGGCATCGCGCAGGTTATTTTCGGCGGTCAGAAAGTTAGCATTGGCGCTGTTCAGGCGGCTGCTGATCTGTGCAAGGTCAGCACGGGTACCAACACCCTGTTCAACCCGGCTGCGAATCTGATCAAAGATTTTTTCGTGGCTGGTCAGGTTCACTTCCGCCCGTTCGTATTTAGCCCGGCGGTTCAGTACCGTCAGATACGCCTGGGTAGCCGACAACGTGAGGTTTTCCTGCAACGCGGCCAGTTCCAGTCTGCGCGCATCGGCAAAATACTCGGTGCGCGCCACTTCATGGGTGGTGTTATACCCACTGAACAAAGACTGACGCAGTTCCAGACTGACACGACGACGATCCCAGCTGTCATTTTCCTGATTTCGACTGCGGGTCGACGGGTTATCAATCACTTCGATACCAGCTTCAGCGTTGAGATCCAGCGTTGGCAGGTAGTCGGCTCTGGCCACATCAATCCGCTGCACGCTTTCATCCAGTGCAGCGGCAGAACGCAACAACTGCGGGTGTTTTTCCAGTACCAGCGTTACCACATCCGGCAGATTGGCAGCGGCCTGTACAGGCAGCGCTGTGGCCACTGTCATAAGGGCAACCGGCATCAAGGTAACCGGAACAAGTAACGCCAGTTTTTTCAGCGGTGCAATGCCAGTGGCCTGGGCCATATTGTCGGCTCGCGATCCTGTTTTGGGCATCATGCGCATCGGTTTGTTCTCCTGATCAGGGCATTGCTGCTCAGCGCGTGCCAGTACAACGGGTCATTCAAAACACTGGCTAAAACACGGCTGACAGAAACAGCTCAGCCTCTGCACAGGCAGAGGCTGAGACGACTCGATTAATGGTTTCAGTCGGTGCTGGCGGTCAGATCAATGGTGATCTCGGCAGGCAGATCAACCGGTGCAATATCCGGTGCCTTAACCGGCGTATCATCGACAACTGTCACTTCAACAGCCGGACTGTTATCAGCAGCACCGCTGTCACCTGCACCGCTATCACCGGCATCTGTACTGCTACCAGCCCCACTGTTCACCGGCTCAGCTTCGGGGGTCGGGTTGTTATTCAGTGCCTGTTCCAGCAGTGAATCCAGGCTATTTTCAACCGTTTCGGTGCTGTCCAGTACCGACTCTTGCGTCAGCGTAACCGTTGTTTCGGTGACTTCATAGCTGGTCTGAATGTCCGGGGTATGGGTGTACACCTCTTGCGCATCCGTTTTATCAACCGAGTCGATACGGTTCAGGTCTTCCCAGAAGTGTGTTGCACCTGAATCAGTAACCGGGTTATGTGCGCTGCCATCACTGTTAGTCAGTGCATTACCATTGCGATCAACAAAGGTACTCTGATCTGCCTGGAATTCCGCTTCGGTTCGACCATTAGCCATGGTCGGGTTCAGTTCGGCGTTGCTGAACTGCACCGCATCGCTGTAACCATTGGTGTTGATGGTATTACCATCGACCACCGCTTCACTACCGCCCTGGCTGGCACCACTGTCCTGGAAGCTGACAATCGCGCCCTCTTCATAGCCATCGGTTCTACCACCACCGGGTGAATTCGCGTCAGACATCTCGAAGAAGCCCAGCGAATCAGCATCACCGAGCAGATTGGAAATATCCTCATCAGCGTCATCCAGATGCAGTGTTTCAGTACGGTACGGTGAACCGTCAGCGGTCTTCTTCGCGCCCTCTTTGGTGTTGTCTTCGATGATCACCCCGCCCAGCAGGTCAGTTGTACCATCAGCGCCCTCTTCACCGGCGTATACACCGAAACCGTTTTCATAACCGACGCTTGGTCTGCCATGGAAATTCACGGTGACATCCACCGCCCGCAGATCAGCCTGTTCATCGGTCACTCCGGCGGGCTGCGCTTCCGGGCCGGAGCCATTCACCGCTGGCGTAACCTCATCATCCTTCATTTCAGTCAGCTGGTACTCGCCGTTCTCGCGCCCGGTGCTATCGAGCTGAGCCTGAGCCAGTTCAACCGTCTGAGTTTCGGTACGGGTATCACCGGTTGCCGTTTCAGTGGCGGTGGTAATCACCTCCAGACTGTGTTCATAACCCTCCTGCTGGTCAGACAGACGCACCTTGACGGTCTGGCTCAGATCATCGCTGTTGATAATATCGCCACTGCCATCCAGATTTTTCAGGTTCAGCAGGCCATCGTCACCGGCATCAGCACGGGTGTAGATCTGGCCACCAATTTCAACTTCAGCATCATCCGGCAGTTTACTCAGATCAAGGAAGGCACCAAGCTGTTCCGAACCATCACGGTCTTCCAGTGTCGCCGACAGATCCAGCTCAACCTCTTTGTGACCTGCGTGTTCTTCATCGCTACCAATATGTTCAATGCTGGTTGCAGTTACCTGAAGTTCAGGGCTGTCCACCACCGGCGTAACTTCAACATCAATCTGGCTACTGCTCTGTAACTGCTGCTGTGCGCCAGGGCTACCAGCCGTCTCAGTGCGTACTGCATTGAGCGTTGTATCCCCGCTGAAATTACTGTCCGGGGTTACAACCAGTTCACCGCCCTGCTGATGCAGGCTGAGGTTATCGTCATTGCTGTTCTGCAATGTCAGTTGTGACTGTTGCGCATCGGGCAGATGGAAGCCTTCAGCCAGAGTGTCCAGCTGTCCGGCGTCCAGCGTCTGCGCGGTATCTTCAACCAGTTTCAGGCCTTCGCTGTCGGTATTACCTGTATCCGGCGCGGAGGTTTCGGGCAGCTCAGACAGCGACACTGTACCGGTGATGGTCACTTCACTACTGTTACCCACCAGGCCATCAGAATCAATCGGCTTATAGGTAAAGCTGTCATCCAGCTGAGCATTGTCTGACTCCGCTTCAATGTAATCCAGCTTGAAAGTCGGGCCATTGTTATCGCCCTTGCCGCCACCACCATTGCCTCCTTTACCGCCTTTGCCACCGCTGTCCGCAGGGCTGGTGTTATCGGCTGCATTGTTTTCAGTAGTGAATTGCAGGGTATCGAACTCTACATCCAGGCCCACCTCTGCCAGACGGGTATCCGACGTCATACTACCCTGAGCGACCACTTCACCCTCCAGGTAGGCGGTCATCTCAATGGTGGCACCATTATTATGCTCATCAACCGAGAAGTGGTTAGAGATACTGCTCAGACCAATCGTGGCATTGCTGACAGACTGGTCGAACGATACTTCAACCACATCACCATCATTGATACCGCCACCGGTCTGATCAGCCAGACCATAGCCCTGGCCATTCGGGCTGCCCTGGCCATATTTGAAGTAACCGCCACCATTGCCATTCTGGTCAACGTCCACCAGACGGGTGGTCACTGTATTGCCATCATCCAGTGTACGGCTCAGCGTGTCTGTTTTGACACTGCCACCAAAGTCGGTATCGCTCCAGCCCGCTTCAGAGCCACCCAGTTTCACACTCTGCGGTGTCAGACTGTCAGCGTCAGCCTGGTAACGCAGGCCTGACAGCTCCACTTTCATGCCGCTGTCCTGCTGGGCAAAGTCACCCGACTGCTCACCTTCAGGCTCCTGATACAGATGTTCCTGCGTCAGTTCAACCTCTTCATTGCCATTGTTGTAGAACAGTGTGCCCTGATCTGGCAAACCGATAATCACCACCCAGGTATCACTGTCCTGGTCACCATTGCGATCATCTTCACGGTCACTGACCCGATCAAAATCATCACCTGGCTGATCGGCGGTATTTTTCAATGAGAAGTCGACATCAACCGAACCGTCACGGCTTGCGACCAGCTGGAAATCTTCACTGATCGGTGGCGTCAGGTTGTGCAACTCTGCCACATTCAGGGTATCTACCGCTGTTTTTATATCCTGGGGTGCATCCTGTTCTGCCGCTTCAGTGGTAACCTCCAGCGTGCCAGTGGTTTCAGCACCTGGTGCCATAACCAGCTCCAGGTTATCCAGTGACATCAGCTCAACCTTGCTACTGTTATCACCGGTTACCGGCTGGCCATCAGCCATCAGCTGCACACCATCACCCAGGCTGTCCAGATTAACGAAGACGCGCTTCTGTTCAGAGCCATCAGTATCGGTCAGCTGGCTGTCCAGATTCAGCGCTACGGTTTTCTCGCCGCTCTCAGCAACCCGCACATGGTCAACCTCCAGCGTCTGCTCCGGCTGATCCGTAATCGGCGTCACGTCAACCTCAATCTCATGGCTGCTGGTCAGGCGGGCGCTATCACTGGTTTCAGTTTTAATTGCAGTCAGTGAAGTATCGCCACTGAAATTCTCATCCCCTTTCAGGGTCACGCCACTGGCCGCATCGCCACTTTCAATATTCAGATTTTCACCGGCGCTCAGTTCAGTATTGACGCTCCCGCTGTCAGCCAGACGGAAACCATCCGTCTGTGCAGCGATCTGATCAGCATTGAGCTCACCACTCTGATCTTCCGCCAGGGTCACACCGCCACTGTCACCGTTATCACTGTCGTCACCCGCACTGATTTCACCGCTGACGGTTACAGTACTCTCGTTACCGATCATGCCGTCGGAATCGACCGGGCGGAAGCTGAAATCAGCCTCAATATCGGCGCTATCCTGGCTGGCCTCGATATACTGCACTTCATAGTTGGAACCCACTGGTGAGTCGGTGGTGAAGGTCAGTACATCAAACGGCTGGTCCAGCTCAATGGCAACGGCTAGCGGGTCAGATGCCACATTGGCCGTGGTCACTTCCGTCAGTGAGCCATCGTCTTCACGAACCCAGGCGGTCACTTGTGCTGTCGCCTGTTCACCACTGTCGAGATCGAAATGGCCGCCCAGGCCATTCAGGCCAATTTCAACGCTGTCCATACGCTGGTCAAATTCGACCTGAATGGTATCGCCGGTATTGATCCCCTGGCCTTTATTGTCCGCAATGCCAGTACCAATATGCCCCTTTTCAGAGTCATAAATCTGGAAGTCATCGCCGTTATTACCACCATTACCATCGCTGATAATGCTGGTTGTTGCGGTAATGCCATCCTTACTGTGGCTCAGGCTGGCTTCGGCGTTAGCCGCCAGCTGATCATCGGCAACCGCAGTGCCCCAGTTATCCATCGCACCGGAACCCTCACCCTTGTGGCCCAGCAAGACATCATTAAAGGCGGTGTCCTCATTGGCGACAAAGGTCAGCCCGGTCAGGTTAACCTTCAAGCCCTCAACATCGCCATTACCGTCGGTATTGGCCTGATCACCTACCCGTTCACCATCGGCAGGCTGATAGAGGTGCTCAGCTTTCAGTTCGATCTCATTGTCACCGTCTTGATAGACCAGTTTGCCATCGGCCGGGTCTGGCAGTCGGGTAATCACAACCCAGGTATCGCTATCCTGATCACCGTTACGGTCATCTTCTTCATCGCTGACACGGTCGGTTGCGCTATCTTTGGCACTGAAATCGATGCCAACACTGCCATCGCTGTTGATCTGTACCGCAAAGTCTTCACTCTGTGGCGGTGTTTTCACCGCTGCGTTGTCAATAGAGACCGTCGCTATAGCTTCCTGCACCGCCCCCGGTGCATCCGCATCCAGTGTTTCTTCCTGAGCACGGGCGATAAACTTCAGCCCGTCACCGTTATCCGTCGCATCTTCGGGCACCACCAGTGTCAGGTTGTCCAGCTGTTCTTCTGTCAGTTGCAGCTCATTGTCCACGGCATCATTCAGGTTCAACACCTGATCACCCACTTGCAGACGGCCGTTTTCAGGTAGAGTGCTGACATCAACAAACAGTGTTTTGTGTTCAGAACCATCGGTATCACCCAGCGCTGAACGCACATCCATATCGATATGCTTCTCGGCGTTGTCGCCGTTTTCATCGCTGCGTACCACTGCCACCAGTTCATCACCAGTGGCTGCTTCCAGCTCCGGTGCATCAGTGACCGGTGCCACTTCCACATTCAGCGTTTGCGTTGCCACCAGTTGCTGGCCACCGCCGGTTTCCACCGTGGCCACCTTGACCTGATCGGTTGTATCTTCAGCGCTACTGTAGTCATCTGCCGGTTTCAGGATCACATTACCCTGCGCATCCACTTCAGCGGTAATGGCGGGCGCTTCACCCGCTTCAGCAGCCGTCTGCAATTCAGTATCAGCATCGGTCTGCAAACGGAAACCCTCGGTTTCTATCGGCTTATCGGTGTCTTCTACCATCTCGATACTGCCCGCAGGCGCTTCACCCTGGTCAACCCGTCCCTCCAGGCTGACCGTCGCTTCATTACCCAGCAGGCCATCAGAATCGATTGGCTGATAGGTAAAGCTGTCATCAATCTCAACCACATCCGATTTGGCGTCGATATACTGCAGCTCATAATTGGAGCCATGGTGGTTACCGTTACCATCCTGTCGGGTATCAGTGGTGAAGGTCAGCACTTCAAAGGGCACATCCAGGGTCAGCGTTGCTTCCAGCGGGTTCGACGCCACGCTGGCGCTGGCCACTTCAATCAGCTCACCGTCATCACCTTTCACATAGGCAGTGACTTCAGCAGTCGCACCTTCATTGCTGCCGACATCAAAGTGGCCTTTCATACCATCCAGACCAATTTCGGCTTCTGTCATCAGCTGGCCAAAATCAACGGTAATCAGATCACCAACATTAATGCCTTCGCCTTTATTATCAGCAAGGCCATCACCAATATGGCTCTTTTCACCGCCGTACTGCTGGAAACTATCGCCATTACGGCTGGTATCAGCACCCGGTACAGCAACCGTTTCCAGTGTGGTGGTAGCCGTAATACCCTGCTCAGTGGTTACCAGTTCAGCGCCATTCGGCTGGCCGTCCGTATCCCAGTTACTCAGGCCTGCGGTTTCATCGTTGTGGTGGCCCAGCGTAATTTCAGCTACTGGCTGCTCATTGGCTTCATAGCTCAGTTCTGACAATTTGACAGTCAGATGACCAGCGCTGGTATCAGCAAACTCACCACGCTCATCAGCCTCACTATTGCCCTGATACAGGTCATCTGCGGTCACCGCACGACGGCCACCTTCAGCGCTGGCATCAGCAACATAGAGCACACCGTCTTGCGGCAAGCTGGTGATCACCACAACCGTTTCTTTGTTATCCGTGCCAGACTTGTCATCTTCAAGGTCTGTCACTTTAACGTTCTGCTCTGTGCCCAGCACAGCAGCGCCACTGCCATCCAGCGACAGCGCTATATCTTCCGCTTGCGGCGGTACCAGGTAATTAACATCAACGGTAACGTTGTATTGCTTACCATCACCATCTACCTGATAACGCAACTGATCGCTGTTATCAGGGTCCAGGTTCTGACCGGCGGTAATCTCGAAACCATCACCATCGTTGTTGATGGACGCCTGCCCCTGGTCTGCCGCCTGATTACTGTCTGCACCATCAGCAAAGATCATTGAACCACTGCGAATATCGCCTGCCACCCCCTGCGGCAAACCAATCTCGGCTGTACGACCTTCCACCACATTGACCTGCATATTCACATTGACCTGCTCCGGTGGAGCGGGTTGTGGCTCAGGCTGCGGTTGTGGTTCCGGTTGTGGTTCGGGCTGCGGTTCCGGTTGTGGCTCGGGCTGTGGCTCGGGTTCCGGTTGTGGCTCAGGCTGCGGTTCCGGTTGTGGCTCGGGCTGTGGCTCGGGCTGTGGTTCCGGTTGTGGCTCAGGCTGCGGTTCCGGTTGTGGCTCGGGCTGTGGTTCCGGTTGTGGCTCGGGCTGCGGTTCCGGTTGTGGCTCAGGCTGCGGTTCCGGTTGTGGCTCGGGCTGCGGTTCCGGTTGTGGTTCCGGTTGTGGTTCCGGTTGTGGTTCCGGTTGTGGTTCCGGTTGTGGTTCCGGTTGTGGTTCGGGCTGCGGTTCCGGTTGTGGTTCCGGTTGTGGTTCCGGTTGTGGTTCCGGTTGTGG
>JAOXSF010000195.1 GCA_025800125.1 Marinobacterium sp. | reverse complement strand
TGCTTCAAGGGATTTCACCCTCACCAACAGCACGGTAACAGGCAATCAGGTTTCAGGGCCGGGAACAGGTGCCTCCTCCAGTATTGGAGGTGGCGTTTTTATCGGGTCTGGTACATCGCAGATCAACAATAGTATTGTTTTAGGGAACACAGCGCCTGTTTCAGATCAAGCCTCAACGGGGTTAGATTTCTCGTCTGAAGATGTGGCGGGGTCAAATGGTTCTGTTACTTTTAACAGCAATAGTATTATTGGTGTAACCGATACCAGTGATCCGGATATTGCGGCACGGGGTTTTCAGGCATCTATTGATCCATCAGCGGTATTCCAAACCACCTTTGCCAGATTTGGCGTGGCTTCTTCAAACGGACAAGTGGCTGTTTTAAATGGCGGTCCCGCGACAAACTCCGGCACAGTGATTGCTGGCTCTGGCCCTGCAGCAAATGCTGTAACACCCACTTCCGCAGTATTACCAAATGGCGTTAATTTCACGGTTACAACTGCAAACGACGATGCATTTGGGGGTGGTGATTTAGCGTCTGAAACTGCTGATGGGGGCGGCCTTTCACTTAGGGAAGCGCTCGGGTTAGCGCAAAGTGCCAGTGGTTCTGTTACCATTAGTTTTGATCTGGATAGCAGTACATCTGGCGCACAGGGCGGTGTTATTCAGCTTTCAGATACTAATCTGTCTTTAAGTGTCACAAGCGGTACAATTACCATTGATGGTGATTTGAATAATGACGGCACGCCTGATGTGGTTATTAATGGTACATCTCGTTTCTCCTTATTCAGTGTTACAGGTGCCAGCACCAATGTAACCTTTGAAGGCCTTGGTTTGGTGGGTGGTAGAGCATCCCAGCCAACGAGTGTTACGGGGTTTGGTGGCGGTGCCGTGAATGTGCGGGATAGCGCTAGTGTCACTATTTCCAATAGTATTCTGTCTAACAATTCTGCCAGAGGCGCTGGTGGCGCTGTATATAATGAGGCTGGCAGTACACTGAATGTAACAGGTTCAACCATCGAGCATAATGTCGCGACTGATGGTGGCGGGGTTTATAATCTGGGTACAGCCACAATCACGAACACTATTATCAGGAACAATGTCGCTTCTGATGATAGTACCCCATCCGGGGGTGGTGTTTTCTCTGGCGGTTTAAGTGGTAATCTAACGGTTACGGGCAGTACGATTATCGGGAATGTTGCTTTTGCTACAGGCTCTGCTTCTGGCAGCGTTGTCCGTGGTGGCGGTATTACTGCTTCAAGGGATTTCACCCTCACCAACAGCACGGTAACAGGCAATCAGGTTTCAGGGCCGGGAACAGGTGCCTCCTCCAGTATTGGAGGTGGCGTTTTTATCGGGTCTGGTACATCGCAGATCAACAATAGTATTGTTTT
>JAOXSF010000189.1 GCA_025800125.1 Marinobacterium sp. | reverse complement strand
GCCTTAAGTATAGAACGTAGAGCCTGAGTATTAGGAATCAGCCGGGCAGGCACAAAAAAGCCGGGCCTGAATATTCAGGCCCGGCATAAGGGGCGTTAGGGGGTTAGAGCGAAGTCGAGCCGATCAGCTCAGCTTTTTCTTCATGGTATCGCAGTACCAGTCAACAAACTGGCAGACACCGTTTTCAGCAATGTCTGAGAATGGGCCTGGCACATAGGAAGGCGAGCTGACGCCACGGAAGGTTTCTTCTACCAGCTCACGGTCCTGGTCGTTAGTGGCCAGCCAGACTTCAGTCAGTCGTTTCAGGTCGTAATCGACCCCTTCCACGGCATCTTTTGGCACAATCCATTTGGTGGTTACCAGGGTTTCGCCGTTGCTAAGTGGGAGCACCCGGAAGCTCAGAGCATGGTCGCCCAGGAAGTGGTTCCAGGTAGATGGGTAGTTGAAGTAGAGCAGGGCGCCAATATCTTCAACATCGGTGCCATCCAGGCGGCCGTTAACGGCTGGTTTGCCGTCCATGGTGTAGCTGACGGCGTTCGCAGACAGCGGGATGCGGGTCATACGGTACTGGCCGTTCTCGTCCATCACCAGGCGGCTTGGCAAGCCTGCTGCTTCACACTTGTCCCAGTGAGCGACCAGTTCAGGGTCGTCATCGCCACCAACACCTGCCACTGAAAGGTTCTCGACAAAGGAGTTCAGCAGCTCCGGGTGGTTGCCATCACAGTGGTAGCATTCGCGGTTGTTTTCAAATACCAGCTTCCAGTTACCTTTCTCAACCAGGTTGGACTCGAATGCAACCTTGCAGTTTTCCAGGCTGTGCGGGGCGATAAAGGGTGTCAGATCCTGGCGGAACTGTTCAAAGTCTGGTGCTGTTTCAGCCACACAGATATAGATGTAGGTGTTCACCACTTCGCAGTGAACCGGCAGCAGGCCGTGGTCATTGTTGTTGAATTTTTCACCCATATTGGCTGCAAACAGCAGTTTGCCGTCGAGGCCAAAAGTCCATTTGTGGTACGGGCAAACCAGCTTGGCAACTTTGCCTTTCGATTCAGCACAAACGCGGGAACCACGGTGGCGGCAGGCGTTGTGAAAGGCGCGTACTTCGCCGCTGTCATCGCGGACAATAACCACTGGGTAGTCGCCTACCTGAATGGTCATGTATTCGCCTGATTTCTCAATCTCAAAGGTGTGACCGGCAAAGATCCACTCCTTGTGCCAGATCTGATCCAGATCTTGCTGATATACCTCTTCATCCCGGTACAGATCACGGCTCAGTGCGTGGCGCGGTTTGCGCTGGTTGATCAGTTCCAGAGTTTTTGCTTTGCTTGTCATCTTCTTGCTCCCATGACGGAATTTTTATTGTTGTATCCGTGCGGTTACATTTCGGATCAGACACTCTATATTGGGTAGCAGGTCTGAATTGTAGCCGCTGAGTTGAACAACTGTTCATAACCTCGTCAACCAGTAGTGAACTTATTTCGATGCGTGCCCTGTTATCAAATACCCGAGGGTGATCAGAAACTGGACTATCAAGTAAAGTTTTAGCCTATCTGGCATAAAAAACAGGGTTATTTAAGCCTGAAATCAGTCTATTGATGGGCTAAAAAGCGGTAAAGCAACATTTTTTCGCGAGAATTGAATACCTGAAGTTATGGTTAAACATGTCGAACCCGACCAGATCCTGGTAAGGATGCCCTCGCTGCGGGCGGTCAAGTCATTTGTAGCAGCGGCCAAGTATCAGAATTTTACCCGTGCGGCCGAGGCGCTTTGTGTTACTCAGGCCGCTATCAGTCGTCAGATTCGTGAACTGGAGGCTTCGCTGGGGGTGGAGCTGTTCAAGCGCACCGGGCGCGCCGTCGAGCTGACAGAAGCAGGCACGATCTTTTATGACGCCGCTTATCTGTCGTTTGTTAATATCGCCCAGGCGGCGCAGCGTATTGAGAACAGCGACAAGCATAAACAGGAGCTGACCATCTGTTGCTCACCTGCTTTTTCTGCGCTGTGGTTATCGGTACGGTTGCCAGAGTTTTTTGCGGCCAACCCGGATATTGATGTCAATGTGGTCACTACGAACAACTACCTGCATATGGAGCCGGGCGTTCACCCTGATCTGTTTATCAATAAAGCCAGTGACCCCCGTGAAGGTTACCATTCCATACCGCTGTTTTATGATCTGATCTTTCCGGTCTGCTCAGCGCAGTATCTGGCACAGAACCCTGAAATCACCACGCTGGAAGGTTTGCAACACAGCACGTTGCTGAACCTTAGCCCCTATGGCCGTTCCCAGATTGCTGAGCATGTGGATTGGGGAGTGTGGTTCAACAGCCAGGGAGTGGATATAGACATCGGCCCGGACGGTGACCGCCATATTTTCAGTGCCAATGACTACAACATGCTGATTCAGATGGCGCTGAGTCACCAGGGCGTTACTCTGGGCTGGCACCAGCTGGTAGCGCCAATGATTGAAAGCGGGCTGCTGGTACGGGCAGGAGATCTGGAAGTGCAGTATCGTGAGAAACTGCATTATCTGGCGTATTCGGAAAGCCGCAGAGATAACCCGGCGTTTGTTACCTTCAAAGACTGGTTTTTGCGCAAAATTGTTGAAGATGAACCTACATCGCTGATCGAATTGGGCCAGGAGGGTATGGCATAAAAGAGCGAGGCATAAAACTGCGCTGCGCATACCCTGTTTTTAACGCTGCTTTTAACCCACAGGGGTTATTTTAATAACCCCATAAAACTCCGCTTTCTCCGTATATCCTCGTGTTTCTTTCATAACCTGCCGTTATGTTTTGCGTGAAAAAAAGGTTGATTGTGGTGGCTGTTATCGCCTCGTTACCATTATTTCATGCTCTTGCTGCCGGTTGTTCTATGCCATCCAGCGCTTAAAGAGCCCCTTAAAAACAATGATAAACAAGGTGAAATAGATGCATTTCGAGGGTATTTATACGCCCGTAATTACTCCCTTCCGGGAGGATTACTCCATTGATTTCGATGCCTATGCAGCCCACGTGCAGTATCTGGTGGATGCCGGTGTACATGGCTTGATGATTGGTGGTACCACCGGTGAGTATTATGTGGAAAGCCATGATGAGCGTATTGAGCTGCTGAAAGTGGCGCGTGAAATCTGTAATCGTGAAGCCAGCAGCCCGGCACCGCAGATTATTTTTGGCACAGGATCCGTAAACCCGGATGCATCTATTCAGCTGGCTGAAGATGGCGCTAAATATGGTGCGGATGTGTTGCTGGTGGCAACACCGCCTTATTCGCTGCCAACCCAGCGTGAGCTGGCGCTGCATGCGCTGAGTGTTGATCGCGCCGCTGATATGCCGATCATGCTGTACAACTACCCTGATCGTATGGGCGTTAATATGGAGGCCGAATTCCTTGATCGCGTTGGCCAGTCTGCCAATTTCTGCGGTATCAAGGAAAGTTCTGGTGATATTAACCGCCTGCATATGCTGGCCCGTGATTACCCGCATATTCAGGTGTCCTGCGGTATGGACGACCAGGCGCTGGAATTCTTCGCTTGGGGTGCCAAGAGCTGGGTATGTGCCGGTTCCAACTTCCTGCCTGCAGAGCATATCGCCCTTTACCGTGCCTGTGTGCTGGAAAATGATTTCCGCAAAGCTCGCCGTATTATGTCTGCCATGATGCCGCTGATGCGGGTACTGGAGCAGGGCGGCAAGTTTATTCAGAGCGTCAAATATGGTGTTACCCTGGATGGCCGTGTTTCTGGCGAGGTACGTAAACCGTTGCGTGGCCTGAATAAGGATGAGAAACGCGCTATGGCTCAGGTTGTTCAGACTCTGAAAACTACCATCGCCCGTATTGAAGCGGACACAGCCAGCTCTGAAAATGCCGCTGTTGTAACCGATAGCACAGCGACTGACACAACGACCGCCACAGCCAAGAAGACAGGAGCCAAATGATGTCTGATCTGTTGACCCTGGAAGAGTACACGGCAATTGCCGACAGCCTGAATCCGGCTTCCATGAGCTTTGTTGATGGTGCTTTCCGTCCGGCTATCTCTGGTAACACCTTTGAAACCACAGACCCGGCAACCGGTAAGGTGCTGGCTAAAGTCGCCGCCTGCGGTGCGGAAGATGTCGATTTTGCAGTACAAAAAGCCCGTGAAGCTTTTGATGATGGTCGCTGGAGCCAGTTGCACCCTGGTGAGCGTAAAGAGATTCTGATTCGTCTGAGCAAGCTGGTTAAGCGCAACGCCCGTGAACTGGCGGTACTGGAAAGTCTGGATTCTGGCAAGCCGATTGCGGACTGTGAAAGCATTGATATTCCAGAGTTTGTACACACGCTGGTCTGGCATGCGGAAGCGATTGACAAGCTGTATGACCAGACCGCACCAGTCGGCCCGGACGCCATCGCTATGGTAGTGCGTGAGCCAATCGGTGTTGTTGCGGCTGTGCTGCCATGGAATTTCCCGCTGCTGATGCTGGCCTGGAAAATTGCGCCAGCGCTGGCCGCAGGTTGCACCATGGTGGTTAAACCAGCAGAGCAGACTTCGCTGACAGCACTGCGTATTGCTGAGCTGGCCGCAGAGGCAGGCTTGCCGCGTGGTGTGCTGAATATCATCACCGGTGGTGGCGCTGAAGTAGGTGAACCGCTAGGTAAACATATGGGTGTGGACATGGTGACCTTTACCGGCTCCACGTTGACTGGCCGTCGCTTCCTGCGTTACTCCGCCGATTCCAACTTGAAAAAAGTGGTACTGGAGCTGGGCGGTAAAAACCCATGTATCGTACTGGATGATGCTGAAAATATTGACCAGGTTGCGGAGCAGGTCTGTGCCGCCGCATTCTGGAATATGGGTGAAAACTGCTCGGCAGGCTCCC